>JBDIAM010000127.1:0-9356 GCA_039812445.1 Piscicoccus intestinalis
CGGTGCCCGAACCCGCCGGGCACGTTGTTGGAGACGAGCATGTCGGCCGACAGCTGCCAGAACGTGACGAACGGGGTCCACGACATCAGCGCCATCGGGTTGTCCAGCCGGGTCTCGCGCAGCCAATCGGGCGACTCGAACAGCAGCGACGGGCTCCACCACGCCACGGGGTCGGAGGGATGCTGCAGGTAGGCGACCCGCGGAAAGCTCCAGTCGCCGAGCGGGCGGCCGAACTGGTCGGCGCGCAGCTGGGCGGCGTCGCCTGCGAACCGGAAGTGCGCGCCGTTGTCGACGACCGGCGCCACCGACGTCGAGCCCGGGTTGCGCTCGGCGGTGAGCACGCCCCGGTTGGGGGAGAACCCGGGGGTGCCGCTCCACACCGCCCCGTCGGCCTGCTCGAGCATCTGCTGCGGCGAGTCGAAGGCGGCGTCGCCGCCGAACGCCCCGAGCGACTCGCCGGTGAGGTACAGCCGGGGCCGTTGCCCGGCGGGCAAGGCCGCGATCCGCGCCCGCACGGCGTCGAGCAACGCCCGCGACGCCTCCCGGGGCTCGTCGCCCGCGGTGATCAGGCCGAACGCCGACGGCAGGTCCGAATAGGCGAACGACACGGCCGCGGTGTCGCCGCCGAGCAGGTACTCGAACGAGGCCACCGACCAGTTGTTCGTGTAGCCGGTGCTGGTGGCCGTGACCAGCAGGATCGCCCGCCGGTCCCAGGCGCGCGTGCGGTCCATCTCGGCGAGCACCTGCTGCACGGTCGGCTCGATCGGCTGCTGCCAGCCGACGAACACGCGGATCGGCTCGACCGCCGCCCGCCCGGTCGCGGACTGGATGCCCCCGGCGTCCGGGCCGCTGGAGACGAAGATCGCGCCGTCCTGGCCGAGGCTGTCCCAGCTGTGCGCCGAGCCGGGACCGCCGCTGCGCAGGCCCGAGGTCGGAGCTGAAAGACCTTGAGGCGCAGACCGATTGACCCGATCGGCGCTGCGACCGACGACGGTCAGGACGGCCGGTACCACGACGTAGTTGGTGATGGCGACGACCGTGAGCACGGTGAGCGCCGACGCCAGGGTGCGGGCGACCGTCTCCCGCACGATGCGCGAGCGCACTCGGCGCAGAAACCAGTCGGCGAGTCCGGCGATGAGCCGCCACAGGCTGATGAGCAGCGCGAACGTCACGACGGCGACGAGGCTGCTGCCCAGCGGGTACCACCAGCCCGGCGGATCCTGACCGACGTAGGCGGTGACGTACTCCTGCCACGCGATCGTCAGGATCGGGAACGCCAGCACCCCGAGGGCGAGCACCGCGAGCCAGACCCACAACAGGGCGCGAGCACGCCTGCGGTCCATCGTGATCCGCAGACCCGCCCACCCGGCCAGGCCGTTCCACAGGGCGCCGAGCAGGTAGCCGACCGCGTACCCGATGACCGCGCACACCGCGGCGATGAGGCCCTGCAGCCACCACGGGCGCGGCAGCAGCGACGGGGTGTTCGCCGAGACGTACCACAGCACCGCCAGCGCCAGACCCGGCCCGCTGAGGCCGCCGAGGTGGCTGCGCCGCCAGGCCAGGAGCCGGTCCAGCACGCGAGCGGGAACCGACTCCTCGTTCGTCGCCGCCGAATCGGACTCCGGGGCCGCAGCGTCCGAGTCGGAGGTCCGCGTCATGGCGTCATTGAAACACCGACGGGGCCTCGGGCCCGGCGGGCGCCGATCAGTCCAGGAGCCGGGTGAGGAACGTCAGCTGCGACTCGTCCTCCTCGATGACCTCGTTGAGCCGGGCGTTGAAGACCGCGCCGTACGGGGCCGAGATGTGCGTCTCGAACGCCTCCTGGTCGCGGTAGACCTCGTAGACGAAGTACTTGTTCGGGTTGTCGCGCTCGGTGTGCGGCTCGAAGGCGACGTTGCCCGGCTCCGCGCGGACGTCCTCGGCGAGGCCGGTCATCAGTTCGGCGACCTCGTCTTCGAATCCGGGCAGGACGGTGAACTCGGCGTAAAGGATGATCACGGGCCACATCGTCCTCCGATCCACCCCCGCGCACAGGCGGTTGGCTCGGATGACTTTTCCAACCGGCCGCCGCGGAGCCCTTGGGGAGCCGGTGTCGCCGCCGATGGGGAGCGCGTCGACACCCCCTCGGCGAGAGGACCCGCCATGAGCCGGTACCGGATTCGCGGTCGTTACGAGGCCTGGCTCGGGAGCCTGGGCGCGCCGCTGTGCCGACTGCTGGGGCACGCCGACCCGAGCCTGCGCCCGGTGCGCTACGCGGTGTGGCCCTCGATCCCGGTCGGCTACCGCCGCGGCACCGGTCCGCTCGCCCCGCCGATCGAGGTCGAGGTCGACCGCGCTGTCGTGTGCAGCCGCTGCCTGCGCCGCATCGGAGACTGACCGCGCCGACCGGCTCGGGGCGCGCGTCCGGCCCCGCCGCCTCGCGGGCCGGCCCGTCTCCCGCCGCGCGGTCGTACGCCTCAAACCCGCAGACCGGCGAGCTCGGCGCGCAGCGCCCGCAACGCCGCCTGCGCCGGTAGCGACCCGGCGAGCACCCGCAACGCGTACCCCTCCGCGGTGGCCAGGAGCCGCAGGGCGAGCTCGTCCGCGGGCGGTCCGGGCGCGAGTTCGCCGAGGGCCCGGCCGCGGTCGATGCAGTCGGCGGCCACGGCGACCCCCTCGTCGTGGGCGCGCCGCACGTGCGCCGCGATCACCTCGTCGTCTCGGCTCTTGAGCACGAAGGCCGACCACACGACGGTGCCGACGGCGAACCCCTCGGTCGTCGGCACCGCCCGCAGCACGAGGGCGGACAGGGTCTGCGCGGGCGTCAACGCGCGCACCTGCGCCCCGAAGGCGGCCCCTGCGTCGGCCAGCATCACTGCGCAACTGTGTTGCAGGAGCGCGTCTTTCGTCGCGAAGTAGTGCTGGATGCGGCCGACCGACACGCCCGCCTCCGCGGCGACAGTGCGCAGCGAGACGCCCTCGATCCCGCGCCGGGCGATCAGGGACCACACGGCCTGCGCGATCTCGCGGCGACGTTCTTCGTGGTCGACGACTCGTGGCACGCCGCCAGGATGCCATACGATCGCACCGTGAAAGAAACGGTGCGATCGTATTGGAAAGGGCGTCGGCGGAGGCGAACCACGCGGTGGCTTCTCCCCGCGACCCTCGTCGTCTCGCTGCTGGCCAACGCCTGGTTCCTGTCCCGGGACGAGCCGGCCGTCGGCTTCTGGCGCAGCGAGGCGGGCCGCGCCGAGTACGTGCGCGCCTACGACCGCGCGATGGCCGGCCTTCCGCCGCACGAGGCGCGCGACGTGCGCACCGACTTCGGCACGGTGCGCGTCTACCGCTTCGCACCACGAGCCTCCGCCGAGGGGGCAGACACCACCCCGATCGTGCTGCTCCCCGGCTGGGGGTCGGGCGCGCCGATGTGGGGCGAGAACCTGCCCGGGCTGCTCGGACTACAAGGGGACGGTGCCCAGCCGGCCCGTACGGTGTACGCCCTCGACGCACTCGGCGACGCGGGTCTGAGCGTGCAGGAGGTGCCGTTGAATTCGGCCCAGGCGCAGGCCGACTGGGTCGCCCAGACGCTGCGGGGCCTGGGGCTGCGGCGGGCTCATGTCGTCGGCCACTCCTTCGGCGGGTGGGCCGCGACGAACCTCGCCATCCACCACCCGGAGGCGGTCGCGACGCTGAGCCTGCTGGAGCCGGTGCAGACCTTCGCGGGGCTGCGCTGGCAGATGTACGTCGCCTCGATCCCGTCGGCGATCCCGTGGCTGCCGCGCAGCTGGCAGGACCGGGCGTTGCAGGTCATCGGCGGCAGCGACGAGCCGATCGACCGGTCCGACCCGGTGGCGGCGATGATCGACGTCGGCACGCGGGGGTACGTCTCGAAGCGCTCGTTCCCGGCGCGCCCGAGTGACGAGCAACTGCGCGCGTTGCCCATGCCGGTCTACGCGGCGATGGCCGGAAACTCGGCGGTCACCCCAGACCCCGAGGCCACGGTGGCCCGCGCCCGCTCGCTCGTGCCCCGCATCGAGGCGCGTGTGTGGCCGGGCGCGACGCATTCGCTGCCGATGGAGCAGGCCGCGGCGATCGACGCCGAGCTGCTCGCGTTCATGGCCAAGAACGAGCCGACGCGACGCGACCCGTAGGCTCGGGGTCGGGCTCCGCTCGGGGCTCTGCCCAGGTCATCGAGGCGGTTCGACCGCCGTAGGAGGAGTCATGGTCCACCCCGTCAAGTTCGTCGCGCGCGGAATGCTCGGGGCGGTGTTCATCACCGGCGGCCTGAACCAGCTCAAGGACCAGACCTACGGAGCGGCGATGGCCGACGCGGCCAAGGAGCAGTACGGTCTGGGCGACCTGCCCGACTCCGAACTGCTCGTCAAGCTCAACGGAGCCGGCATGCTCGCCGCCGGCGTGGGCCTGGCCCTGGGCATCAAGCCGCGCCGCGCCGCGCTCCTGGCCGCCGCCCTGCTGCAGCCGACGAACATCGCCGGCCACGCGTTCTGGACCATCGACGACCCCCAGCGCGCGGCCGCCCAGCGCAACCAGTTCATGGCCAACGTCGCCATCACCGGCGGCCTGCTCTACGCCGCCACCGACTTCTGAGGCGGGTGCGCAGCCGCGAGCCTGGCAGAGAATTGACCGCTCGCGAGCGGTCACGTTAGTCCATCCACGCAACACCGCAGGTCAGGGCCGCGCCGCCCGGCCCGGAGCGAAGATTGACTGCTCGGCGCGCGTCGAGAGGTCAATCCCGGTGCCCTGTCCGACCGGTGGCACCCGCACTGACCCCCAGTCTGGGATTCACAATGAATGTCAGTCTTGCTAGGCTCTCGTCATGAACGTCCAGGTATCGGTGCGTCTCGATGAGCGACTGGTGGAGCGGCTCGATGATCTGGTGCGGTCCGGAGAAGCGAGGTCGCGCGCCGAGGTGGTCGAGTCGGCCCTGGAGCGTGAGTTGCGCCGGCGGCTGTACGCCAAGGACGTCGCGGTGTACTCGCGCGACGGGGAAGATCCCGAGACCGAAGACTTCTTGGAGTGGACGCGCACCCGGGCTTATCCCACCCTGGAGAACTGATGCGGGAGATACGTCTCGCCCGCATGGGTAAGACCCGACCGGTCGTCGTCCTCACCCGGGAAGCAGTGCGGGAGTATCGCCCATGGGTCACGATCGCCCCGATCACCTCGACAGTGCGTGACCTCGGCTTCGAGGTAGCGGTCGGCGCCGCGAATGGGCTCGAGTCCAGTGGTGTCATCAACTGCGACGCCATCCAGACCGTGCACGTGACCGATCTGGGCAGGCGCGTGGGGTACCTGGGGGATGAACAAGAACTCGCGTTGACCGCCGCGATCCACTACGCCCTTGATCTGCACACCTGACGTGCGCCGGCCGCCGTCGGACGCAGGCCCGAGCGAGGCGGACCCGCCGCGCTTGTAGCCTGGGAGCCGACTCCGGCCGCTCCACCCCAGGGGATTCACGCCATGGCAACGCACGACTACGTGTCGACGATCTACCTGGGCGGATCCGCCCTCTCGGACTTCCGGGCGGCCGCGCTGCTGCGCCGCGTGCAGGAGGTCGCGCCGGGCGTCGAGGCGATCAGCGCCCGCTACGTGCACTGGGTCGCGAGCGACGCCCCGCTGGAGGAGCCGACGCAGCAGGCCCTGGCCCGCATCCTCACCTACGGCGAACCGTTCGAGGAGCCCGCCGACGCGCCCGAAAAGCCGGGCGCGCTCGTCGTCGTCGCCCCCCGGCTCGGCACGATCAGCCCGTGGGCCAGCAAGGCCACCGACATCGTGCGCAACTGCGGCATCGAGTTGCACCGCGTCGAGCGCGTCACCGAATACCGCCTCACCGGAAGCGAACTCACCGACAGCGAGTGGGCCGCGTGCGCCGCCCTGCTGCACGACCGGATGACCCAGACCGTGCTCGCCGACCGCCAATCGGCCGCCGCCCTGTTCGCCGAGCGCGAGGCCGAGCCGATGGCGCACGTCGACGTGCTCGCCCGCGGTCGCCAGGCGCTCGTCGAGGCCGACGCGGCGTTCGGGCTCGCGCTCTCGCCCGACGAGATCGACTACCTCGTCGAGGCCTTCACCGGCCTGGGCCGCAACCCCACCGACGTCGAGCTGATGATGTTCGCCCAGGCCAACTCCGAGCACTGCCGCCACAAGATCTTCAACGCCGACTTCGTCATCGACGGCCAGGTGCAGCCGGCCAGCCTGTTCGGCATGATCCGCCACACGGAGGCGGTCGCCGGCGGCCCCGAGCACGGCACGATCGTGGCCTACAAGGACAACTCCTCGATCATGGCCGGCGGCCGCGTCACCCGCTGGCTGCCGGCCGGCGGCGCCGCGGGGGCCGCGCACGGCCCGAGCCGGTACGCCGCGGTCGACGACGACGTGCACGTGCTCATGAAGGTCGAGACCCACAACCACCCGACGGCGATCAGCCCGTTCCCGGGGGCGGCCACGGGCTCCGGCGGCGAGATCCGCGACGAGGGCGCGACGGGCCGCGGCAGCGCCCCGAAGGCGGGCCTGACCGGCTTCGCGGTCTCCAACCTGCACCTGCCGGGCACCGAGGAACCCTGGGAGTCCGACCCGTACGGCGCCCCGAGCCACCTGGCCACGCCGCTGGACATCATGCTCGACGGCCCGATCGGCGCGGCGGCGTTCAACAACGAGTTCGGCCGCCCGGGCCTCGGCGGCTTCTTCCGCGTGTACGAGCAGACCGTCGACGGCGTGCGCCGCGGCTACCACAAGCCGATCATGAGCGCCGGGGGCCTTGGCTCGATCAGCGCGGCGATGACCGAGAAGATCGCGTTCGGCGAAGGCTCGCTGCTCATCCAGCTCGGCGGGCCGGGCATGCGCATCGGCATGGGCGGCGGCGCAGCCAGCTCGATGGCGGCGGGCGTCAACGCCGCCGACCTCGACTTCGACTCCGTGCAGCGCGGCAACCCCGAGATGCAGCGGCGCGCGCAGGAGGTCATCAACCACTGCTGGTCGATGGGCCTGTCCGACGACCCGGCGGTGACCAACCCGATCCTGTCGATCCACGACGTGGGCGCGGGTGGGCTGTCGAACGCCTTTCCCGAGCTCGTCGACGGGGCGGAGTTGGGGGCCCGGTTCGCGCTGTCCGCGGTGCCGCTGGAGGAGAGCGGGCTGGCTCCCAAGGAGGCCTGGTGCAACGAGAGCCAGGAGCGTTACGTGCTGGCGATCGCGCCGGAGTCGCTGGGGGAGTTCGCGGCGCTGTGCGAGCGGGAGCGCTGCCCGTTCGCGGTCGTCGGGGTGGCCCGCGCCGACGGGCGACTCGTGCTCACGCCCGCGGCGCTCGACGACGAATCCGCCGACGCGGCAGCGGATCTGCCGATCGACATGCCGATGGAGGTGCTGCTCGGCAAGCCGCCGCGGATGACCCGCGACGTGCGCCGCGTCGCCCGCTCCACCCCCGACCTCGACGCGGCCGGCCTGACCGGCGAGGCCCTGCGCGAGACCGCGTTCGCCGTGCTGCGCCACCCGAGCGTCGCCTCGAAGCGGTTTCTCGTCACGATCGCCGACCGCACGGTGGGGGGCCTGAGCCACCGCGACCAGATGGTCGGCCCGTGGCAGGTGCCGGTCGCCGACGTCGCGGTGACGCTGAGCGACCACGTCGGGCTGGCGGGCCAGGCGATGGCCAGCGGGGAGCGGATGCCGTTGGCGGCCACCGACGCTCCCGCGTCCGGGCGGATGGCGGTGGGGGAGGCGCTGACCAACCTGCTCGCGGCCCCGGTCGACCTGCCCGGCGTCAAGCTGTCGTGCAACTGGATGGCGGCGTGCGGGGAGGAGGGCGAAGACGCGGCGCTGTACGACACGGTGCGCGCGGTGGCCATGGAGCTGTGCCCGGCGCTGGGCATCTCGGTGCCGGTGGGCAAGGACTCGCTGTCGATGCGCACCCGCTGGAGCGACCCGGCGACCGGCGAGGCCAAGCAGGTGACCTCCCCGGTCTCGCTCGTCGTGTCGGCGTTCGCGTCGCTGCCCGACGTGCGCGGCACGTGGACCCCGCAGCTGCACGGCGCGGTCTCCGACATCGAGCCGGTGGCCTCCCAGGTGCTGCTCGTCGACCTGGGAGCCGGTCGCGACCGGCTCGGCGGCTCGATCCTCGCGCAGGTGCTCGGGGAGTTCGGCGGCGCGGTGCCCGACCTCGACGACCCGGCCCGTCTGGTCGACCTCGCCGACGCGCTGGCCGAGCTGCGCGCGCGCGACCTCGTGCTCGCCTACCACGACCGCTCCGACGGCGGGCTGTGGGCGGCATTGTGCGAGATGGCGTTCGCGGGCGGCTGCGGTCTCGACGTCGGCCCGCTGCGGGGGCCGGCGGAGCTGTTCGGCGAGGAGCTGGGGGTGCTGCTGGAGGTGCCCTCGGCCCGGCTCCACGAGGCGCAGCGGGTGCTGGCCGATCACGGGCTGGGGTCGCTGACGCGGGTGGTGGCGCGGCCGACGACGCAGCGTCGGGTGGCGGTGGTCTTTGACGGCGAGCAGGGGGCGCGGGCGGCGTTCGACGCACCGCTGCGCGACCTGGCTCAGGCGTGGGACGAGGTGTCGTGGCGCATCGCGGCGCTGCGCGACAACCCGGAGTGCGCGCAGGAGGAGCACGACGCGTTCGGCGCGGACGAGCCGGGCCTGCACGTGCACACGACGTTCGACCCGGCCGACGACATCGCGGCGCCGTACGTCTCCCTCGGCGCGCGGCCCACGGTTGCGGTGCTGCGCGAGCAGGGCGTCAACTCGCACGTGGAGACGGCGTTCGCGTTCGACCGGGCCGGCTTCGACGCCTACGACGTGCACATGACCGACCTGCAGGCGGGCCGCTTCGACCTCGCCGACGCGGTCGGCCTCGTCGCGTGCGGCGGCTTCTCCTACGGCGACACCCTCGGAGCCGGTGAGGGCTGGGCCCGCTCGGTGCTGTTCAATCCCGCGCTCACCGAGGCGTTCTCGGCGTTCTTCGCCCGACCCGACACGTTCGGGCTGGGCATCTGCAACGGCTGCCAGATGTTCGCGGCGCTGGCCGACCTCATCCCGGGGGCGCAGGCGTGGCCTCGTTTCACGAGAAACAGCAGCGAGCAGTACGAGGCGCGGCTGAGCCTGGTCGAGGTGCTGGAGAGCCCGTCGGTGTTCTTCACCGGCATGACGGGCTCGCGCATCCCGATCGCGGTGGCCCACGGCGAGGGTCGCGCGGATTTCTCGGCCCGCGGCGACCGCGAATCGGGGCTGGCGGCGGCCCGCTACGTCGACGGCCACGGCCGCGTGGCGAC
This sequence comes from Piscicoccus intestinalis, assembly GCA_039812445.1. Taxonomy (GTDB): domain Bacteria; phylum Actinomycetota; class Actinomycetes; order Actinomycetales; family Dermatophilaceae; genus Kineosphaera; species Kineosphaera intestinalis_A. Next base: position 9,261 of record JBDIAM010000127.1, read on the forward strand.
GAGCTACCCGGCCAACCCCAACGGCTCGCCCGGTGGGCTGACCGCGGTGACGACCCCCGACGGCCGGTTCACCGCGATGATGCCCCACCCCGAGCG
>JBDIAM010000128.1:0-9331 GCA_039812445.1 Piscicoccus intestinalis
GCGTCGGACTTGTTCGTGCCGATGACGCCGATCGGGCCGCGCTTGACCCAACCCGTGCAGTACTCGCCCGGCAGCGGCGAGCCGGAGTCGTCGACGACCCGCCCCTCGACATTCGGCACGATCGCGGCCGCGGTGTCGAACGGCACGTCCGGCAGCGGGGTCGCGCGGTAGCCCACGGCCCGCAGCACCAGCTGCACCTCGATCGAGTCGACGTGGCCGGTGCCGACGACGGAGCCGGACTCATCGAGCGTGGTGCGCTCGAGATCGAGGGCGCGCAGCCGGCCGTCGCTGGAGTGCATGCACACCGGGCGGCGCCAGAACACGAAGTGCAGCCGCCGGTCCGCGTCCGGCACCGACCGCTGCGCCGCCTCCCGCAGCACCTCGAGGTTGCCGCGCACCCGCCGGTCGAGACCGGCCCCGCCGGCCCCCTCGGCCACGCGGGCCCCGCCGGCCCCGCCGGCCCCGTCGGCCCCTTCACCCCCGTCGCCCCGCTCGGCCGCGTCGAGCGCCGCGGGGTCGATGAGCACCTGCACGCCGGGCAGACCGACCAGCTCGCGCAGCTCCTTGGTCGTGTAGCTCGCGTGCTCGGGGCCGCGGCGCCCGACGATCCACACGTCGCGCACGTCGGCCGCGTGCAGCTCCTCGAGCACCCCCGGCGGCATGTCGGTGCGCTCCAGGTCGGTGGGGTCCTTGAGCAGCACGCGCGCCACGTCGATCGCCACGTTGCCGACCCCGATCGCGGCGGCGCCGGTCACGCCCGAGAGGTTCTGCGGGCGGGCGTCCGGGTGGCCGCCGTACCAGGCGACGAACTCCCGCGCCGACCGCGAGCCGGAGAGGTTCTCGCCGGGAATCTGCAGGTGGATGTCCTGCGCCGCGCCCACCGCGTAGATCACCGCGTCGTAACCGGCGAGCAGCTCGGCGCGCGTCACGTCGTGCCCGAACTCCACCAATCCCCAGAAGCTCACGTCGCCGTGGTCGAACGTCGAGGCCAGCGCGCGGGCCACCGCCTTGATGTTCTCGTGGTCGGGCGCCACCCCGTAGCGCAGCAGGCCGTACGGCGTCGGCAGCCTCTCGAACAGGTCGATGCGCACCGGGAGCCGGTCCTGCGTGGCCAACGCCTGCGCCGCGAAGAGCCCGGAGGGCCCCGCACCCACGATCGCTACCCGTCGCTGTCGCGTCATGGCCTGCTCCTGTGGCTGGGGGGCTGGGTCGAGGTCGTGGCGCCCGCCGGTGCGATGGCGGTCGCCCCCATCATGCCCTGCCCCCGGGCGGCCGGCACGAGGCCGGGGCATAGCGACGCCCCGCCCGGGGGGTCGGGCGGGGCGTCGGTGGGGAGGCGACGAAACGAGTCAGCGGGCGTCGAGGGGGCGACGCGATCTCACCAGGGTCAGAGACCGACTCCGCCGTTGTCCTCCCGGTCCATGTTGTTGCTCGGGTCGGAGTCCTTCAGTCCGCCCGGCACCGACGTCAGCTCGATGTGGTGGTAGACGCGGTGCCACGTGCCGTAGTGGTGCACGGTCCAGCTGAACTTCTGTGTCTCGCCCGGAGCCAGCGACTTCAGCGTCGTCAGCCGCCACGACATCAGCCCGGTCGGCACGGCGCGCAGCGCGAAGATGTTGTGCGGCGTCACGGTGTTGGCGTGCAGCTCGTGCGGCATGTTCTCCATGTTGTGCACCATGACGTCGACGCCCACGCCCGCCGGGATCGTCACGTCGCCGGTGTTGGTGATCGATCCGACGCCGTTGGCGTACACGCCCTGGACCCCGCCGGTCTTCGTGGTGTCGACGCCGATGTCGGGGCCGCTCGTCGCGTGCGCGGCGGGGGAGGCGACGAGGGCGGCAGCGAGCGCGAGGGCCGCGGCGGAAGCGAATGTGCGCATGGGGGAGGGCCTTTCAGGTCAGGGGAGCCTGTCCGGGTGGACGCCGGAAAGCTAACGGCCCCGCCGTGACCCACATCGCACCGAAACTGAGCGCGCGGCGGCGCACGCGGTTAACGCGTGCCGCCCCGCGATAACAGGCCGCGCCCCGGCTGAGCAGAAGACGGCGCCCGGGCCGGCTCAGGCCGCGGGGTCCGCGCCGTCCTCGGAGTCGTCCGCGGGCCGGCCGCCCGGCAGCAGCACCGCCCCGACCACACCGCCGAACGCCAGCGCGGCGGCCACCGCGATGCCCGTGCCGATGCCGCCGACCTGCGCATCGTGCGCGGGCACGCCGGCCGCCGCCAACGTCGCCGCACGCGTCGACATGACGGTGACGACGAGGGCGGTGCCCGCGGCCGCGGCCACCTGCTGCAGCGTGCCCAGCAGCGCCGACCCGTGCTCGTACAGTCCGGACGACAGCGCACCGAGCCCGGTTGTGAACACCGGTGTGAAGACGAACGCGAGCGCGATGCTCACCAGCACGTGCAACCCGAGGAACACGGGCCACCCGGCCCAGGCGGTCGACCAGGCCATCGCGGCCAGCCCGGCGACGAACACGCACGTGCCGGGCAGCACGAGCACCCGGGCGCCGACCCGGTCGTAGAGGCGGCCCACCCGCGGCCCGAGCAGACCCATGAGCAGGGCTCCGGGCATGAGCAGCAGCCCCGCCTGCAGGGTGCTCAGGCCAAGACCCTGCTGCAGGTGGATCGGCAGCACGATGACCGCACCCATGAGCGCGAGGAACGACAGCGCCATGATGACGATCGAGACGACGTAGTCACGGTGGCGCAGCACCCGCAGGTCGAGCAGCGGGGCGCCTCCGCGCCGCAGCAGAAACACCTGCCGCGCGGTGAACAGGGCCAGCGCCACGACCCCGACGACCAGGCACCACACCGGAGGCAGCACGGCATGGGCCTCCCCGCCGAGCTGGCTCAGGCCGTACACGAGGCCGCCGAAGCCGAGCACGGTGAGCACGACGCTGACGAGATCGAGCGCGCCGGAGCGCGGTTCGTCGTCGCGGGCGAGCAGCCGCAGGCCGAGCACCCCGACGAGGATCGCGATCGGCAGGACGACGCCGAACAGCCAGCGCCAGGAGGCCACCGCCAACACCAGACCCGACAGGGCCGGGCCGAGCGCCGGCGCCACCGAGATGGCCAACGACACGTTGCCCATGACCCGGCCGCGGTCCCGGCGCGGCACGAGCGCGAGCACCGTCGACATGAGCAGCGGCATCATGATCGCCGTGCCGCAGGCCTGCACGACGCGGCCGAGGAGCAGCACCTCGAAGGTGGGCGCGGCACCGCAGACCGCGGTGCCGACGATGAACGAGCCGATCGCCAGCAGGAACGCCGTGCGCCGACCGACCCGTTGCAGCAGCCAGCCGGTGGTCGGGATGACGACCGCCATCGTCAGCATGAACCCGGTGGACAGCCACTGGGCCGCGCGCGCATCGATCTCCAGCACGCCCATGAGCACCGGGATCGCGTTCGTCATGATCGTCTCGTTGAGGATGACGACGAACGCCGCGACCGTGAGCACACGCAACACTGTGCGGTTGCGCTGCTCCTGCGTCGGCGCCGATGAGCCCGTTCGGGGGCTCGTGTCTGTGGGCACGGGAGGTCCTGTCAGCGAGTGGATGGGCGAAGCGACACGCATGGTCGCCGAAGGTCACGGATGGTCACGGATGGCCGGCGCGGAGTCCGACGCGCCGATCCACGGTAGATCGCGGCCGGCGGCCGGGTCGAATCGTTTCTCGACGCGACGAACGGCCGCCCCACGCGCGGGGGCAGCCGTTCGTCGTGACGAGCCTCGTGTCTCGGGCGACCTCAGGCCCTGGCTGCCTTGACGGCGATGACCGGCATGGACGCCTCGAGCAGGATCTGCTGGGCGGCCGAACCGAGCAGCAGCTTGCCGACCGGGCTGCGGTGCCGGATGCCGATGACGATCGCGGAGGCGCCGACCTCCTGCGCGGCGTCGATGAGCTCGCCGACGGAGTCACGGTTGCGGGCGTCGGGAGAGCGGTAGGTGACGGCCACGCCACCGAGTTCGGCGCCCTCGGGGTCGAGTTGCTCGCCGCCGAGGTTGAACACCAGCAGGTCCTCACCGCGCCGCTTGGCCTCTTCGACGGCGGCGTCGCGCGCGGCATCTCCTTCGGCGGTTGCGGTACGGGCGAGAACGACGGTCATGGCTGCCTCCGGCGGGTAGCGGTCGAATAGCGAGCGGGCGAGAGCGGATAGCGGTCGGATAACGGTGGGCGACGAACGCACACAGCGCGGTCTACATCGTCCACAGTAATGATCGTGAGGGCACGATGACGTGCCACTGGTCCCCCAACCACCAGTGCCCGTACCCTCACTCGGAACGGCTCACCGTCGACCGTCCGCGTCACCGGCGCGCGAGTCCGAGCCGTGCGAGCCGTGGAATCGGAAGGGACGCGCTTCATGTCGACGCAGACTGCACCCCCGGGTGAACATGACTCCGCCCGCGAACCGTCGCGCAGACACCCGCTGGCCATGGCGATCTACGCCGTCGTCGCCGCCCTCGTCATCGGCACCGCCACCTACTTCTCGTTCGCCTCGGCCAGCGTCGGGCGCGACGCCCGCTCGAACGTCACGCTCATCGCCCCGGCCGGCGCCGGCGGCGGCTGGGACACGTTCATGCGGGAGATGCAGCAGGCGATGCGCACGAACGGGATCACGAACAACTCCCAGGTCGTCAACATCCCGGGGGCGGGCGGCACGATCGGGCTCGGTCAGCTGTCGACGATGAGCGGGCAGGCCAACGTGCTCCTGGTCACCGGCACCGGACTCGTCGGCAGCATCGACCTGCTCGACTCGGCGGTCACCCACGACGACGTGCGCCCGATCGCGAGGGTCGTCGAGGAGTACAACGCGGTCGTCGTGCCCGCCGACTCCCCCTACCAGACGCTCGACGACCTCGTCGCCGCGTGGAAGGCCAACCCCAGCGGCACCCCGTGGGTGTCCGGCGGCACGTTCGACGAGCTCGTGCTCACCGACCTCGCGACGAAGGCAGGTGTCGACACGCGCAACATGACGGTCATCCCCAAGTCCGGAGGCGGTGAGGTCACCCAGGCCCTCATCACGCACACCGGTGTCGCGGCGACCTCGGGGTACAAGGACGTCGCCGACCAGATCGAGGGCGGCCGCCTGCGGGCGTTGGCGCTCACCGCGCCGCAGCGGTTCGCGGGCAGCAACATCCCGACGGCGCGCGAGCTGGGCTACGACGTGACGCTGGCGAACTGGCGCGCGATCGTCGCGCCCCCCGGCATCACCGACGAGGAGTTCGAGACGCTGCGTCAGGTCGTGCACGAGACCGTGCAGACGCCGGAGTGGCACGACGCGATCGCCCGCAACCAGTGGACCGACGTCTACCTCGACGGCCCGCAGTTCGAGCAGTGGTTCGGCGAGGAGGAGGCCCGCATCGGTGAGCTCGTGGGAAGGATGAACAAGTGAGCACATCTGCCCAGGAGTCGTCGCCGGCGGACCACCCCGCGCGCGACACCGGCTCCGAATCGTTCTGGCACGGCCGCAGCGGACTGCTGCTGGCGCTGCTGATGTTCGCGTTCAGCACATACCTGACGGTCGGCATCCTGGGGCTGCACGTGCCCGAGGGCACCGACTTTCCCGGACCGCGGTTCTTCCCGGGGTTGTTGGCGGCGGCGGGGTACGTGCTCGCGGTGCTGCTCGCGCTGCACTACCTGCGCACGCCGGAGCCGGTCCCGCCGGAGTGGGACGGTGCCGCGTACCGCACGTTCAGCGACTGGACCAGCGTGGCCTGGACGATCGGCGGCTTCCTGCTCTTCACCGTCACGCTGGAGTTCCTCGGCTGGATCCTCGCGGGCGCGCTGCTGTTCTGGTGCGTGGCCCGCGGCATGGGCAGCCGCCGCACGCTCTTCGACGTCAGCCTCGCGCTGGTCGTCAGCAGCGCGATCTACCTGGCCTTCGACGTCGGCCTGGGCCTGAACCTGCCGTCCGGACTCCTCGGGGGGATCTGACATGGACTCACTGACCAGTCTCCTGGAGGGGTTCGCCGGCGCGCTGACCCCGATGAACATGCTGTGGGTGCTCGTCGGCTGCTTCCTCGGCACCGCGGTCGGCGTGCTGCCCGGCCTGGGCTCCTCGATGGCGGTGGCGCTGCTGCTGCCGATGACGTTCGCGCTCGACCCGACCGGCGCGTTCATCATGTTCGCCGGCGTCTACTTCGGCGGCATGTTCGGCGACTCGACGATGGCCATCCTCATGAACACCCCCGGTCAGGCGTCGGCGATCGCCTCGACGTTCGAGGGCCACAAGATGGCCAAGGCCGGGCGGGCGCCCCAGGCGCTGGCCACGGCCGCGATCGGCGCCTTCGTCGGCGGCATGATCGCCAGCATCATCGTCGTCTTCCTCGCCCCGCGGCTGGCCGACTTCTCGGCGAACTTCGGGCCCGCGGAGTTCTTCGCGCTCGCGCTGTTCGCCTTCGTCGCGACCTCCTCGATCGTCTCCGACTCCGCGGTGAAGGGCCTGTCTGCGCTGGTCATCGGCCTGGGGCTGGCGACCGTCGGGATCGACTCGATCTCGGGCAGCCAGCGCTTCACGTTCGGGGTGCCGGAGATGTTCGACGGCATCTCGCTGGTCACCGTCACGGTCGCGGTGCTCGCGCTCGGTGAGGTCTTCCACGTGGCGGCGCGGATCCGCCGCGATCCGCGGCCCGAGGCCTTGACCAAGGGCGGCGGTCGGCCGTTCCTGTCGCGCGCGGAACTCAAGGAGGCCACCCCGGCGTGGCTGCGCGGCACCGGAATCGGGCTGCCGTTCGGCGTCATCCCGGCCGGCGGCTCGGAGATCCCGACGTTCCTCGCCTACGACGTCGAGCGCCGCCTCGACCGGCGCCGGCCCGATCCGCAGTTCGGCAAGGGCGCGATCCGGGGCCTGGCGGCGCCGGAGGCGGCCGGCAACGCGACGACCGGCATGGCGATGGGGGCGCTGCTCGCGCTCGGCCTGCCCGTCTCCGCGACGGCCGCGATCATGCTCGCCGCGTTCCAGCAGTACGGCCTGCAGCCGGGGCCGCTGCTGTTCTCGCGCAGCGCCGACCTCGTGTGGGCGCTGCTGGCGAGCTTCTTCGTCGCGATGATCGTGCTGCTCATCATCAACATGCCGTTCGCGCGGCACTGGGCCAAGCTGCTGCTCATCCCCGCGCCGTACCTGTACGCGGGCATCACGGTGTTCTGCGGGCTCGGCGTGTACGCCACCTCCGGCTCGGTGTTCGACCTGTGGATGCTGCTGGGCATCGCGCTCATCGGCTTCGTCATGCGCCGCCACGACATGCCGCTGGCTCCGCTGATGATCGGCATGGTGCTCGGCCCGCTCGCCGAGACCAGCCTGCGCGACGGCCTGCTCTCCTCCGACGGCGACTACTCCGTGCTCGTCAGCGGCCCGATCCCGCTGGTCATCTACGGCGGCCTGCTCATCGTCATCGCCCTGACGATCCGCAGCAAGGTCGTCGCCCGCTCCCGCCGCGACACCTGACCTCGGCCCCGGGCTCCGCCCACGACGTAGGGGTGGCGCTCAGGTGATGCCGTAGTCGCGGATCTTGCGGTAGATCGTCGCGCGCGACATGCCCAGGTGGCCGGCCGCGTCGGTCTTGTTGCCGGCGTGGTCGGCGAGGGCCTGCACGATCGCGTCCCGTTCGAGCGACTCCAGCGGGGTGAGGCTGCGCCGGCTCGTGCTGCGACACTGCGGGGGCAGATCGTCGAGTTCCACGGCCCCGGCGCGGGTGGTGCGCAGCACGTCGCGCACGATCGTGCTCAGTTGGTGACCGTTGCCCGGCAGCGGGAGCCGGGCCAGGTGCCGCAGCGCCGCCGACGAGAACGTCACCTCGCGCCCGCTCGACAGGCGTCGCAGCAGGCAGGTGGCCAGCAGCGGGATGTCCTCGCTGCGGTGCCGCAGGGGCGGCACGACGACGGTCCGGGCGAAACACGGGATGAGCGCGCTGTCGACGTCGGGACGGGTCGCCTCGTTGTCGCGCGTGGCGGCGACCCACTGGGTGCGCCCGACCCGATCGCCTTCGCGGTACTCCACGAGCAGCTCCGCCAGCGGGCTGACCATCGGCTCCGGGATCCGCTCCAGATGGCTGAGCAGCAGCGTGCCCTCGCCCTCGACGAGCTCGGACTCGATCTCGCGCAACAGCACGTCGGGGTCGACGTCGGCGGCGAGGTCGATGACCCGCAGATGCTCGCCGGGCTTGCTCGAGTGATGCACCGCCCGCGCGAGCGACGCCTTGCCGACTCCCGCCTCCCCCTCGAGCACGAGCCAGCGGGTGCTGCGGCAGGCGTCCCGCGCCTGGCTGCACACCCGCTGCCACTGCGCGGACGCGCCGACCAACCCGGGCATGCTGACCCGCACCGACACGCCCTCCGCGGCGGTCTCGAGCTGCTCGGCCAGGTGCACGCGGAAGACACCGCCGACCACGGAGTCCGACAGCAGGCTCGGGCGGTAGTCCATGCGCACGACGAGCCCGCTCGGCAGATCAGCCACAAGAGTGTGCGGACTGGGCTTGTCCGCCGCGTCGGCGGTGCAGCTCAGCAGCGCCGCCCGGTCGTCGGGCGCGAGTTTCTGCTGGGCGTGCCGGTTCATCATGACGATCTCGTCGTTGACCGCCACGATCGGTCCGGCGGCGTTGCGGCAGGCCGTGAGGTAGTCCGACAGCAGCGTCAGTTCGCGGCTGCTCACCGAGCGCAGCAGCTCGTCCTGGATCTGGCGCGCGAGCAGCTGCGCGGTGCTCAACAGCAGGCCGTTGACGTCGGTGGCCCGGCACGTGATGTCGACGACGCCGAGCAACGCCCCGCTGACGGGGTGGTGCACCGGAGCGCCCGCGCAGGCGAAGATGCCGAGCTGCTCGGAGAAGTGTTCGCCACCGACGACGAGCGTCGGCTTGGCCCGCTCCAGCGCGGTGCCGATGCCGTTCGTGCCCACCCGCGATTCCTCGTAGGAGGCCCCGGGTGCGAGGAAGACGTTCTCGAGCTGGTTGGCGAGGCCGGGATTCGGACAGTAGCGTCTCAGGATACGACCGGAGGGGGCGGCGAAGATCATGCTCACCGGCTCCCCCGACAGCGTCCAGGCCTGACCGCGCAGCACCTCGTCGATGCTGTGCAGCAGATCGGACTCCTCGGCGCGGGTGGGGCCGAACGAGGTGTTCAGCCCGGCCGGGTCGACGCCCAGTCGGGCGCTGCGGCGCCATGATTCGGCGATCTCGGCGAGCGCCGCCCGCGGGGGCCGACCGTGCGTGAGGAAGCGGTCACGGTCCTCTCCCGTGCGCCGCTGGTACTCGTGATGCCAGCGGCTCGTCGTCGTCATCGTCGTCATTGACGTGCCCTTCCAGACCTGCCGGTGACCCGCGTGGTTCGAGTCGCAGGCGTGT
>JBDIAM010000129.1:0-9298 GCA_039812445.1 Piscicoccus intestinalis
GCCCGACCAGCCCGACCAGCCTGACCACCCCGACAACCCAGACCAGCCCGACCACCGTGGAGGCGACATGACCATCGATGTGACCGGCGCGCCCGACGTCGTGCGCGAGCAGCTCGCGCGGGAGCTGGCCCGGGTGCGGGAGCGTTCCCGGGGCCTGACCACCGCGATCCTCGACGACGGCGAATTGCTCGCGCAGCACAGCAAACTCATGTCGCCGTTGGTGTGGGACCTGGCGCACGTCGGCAACTACGAGGAGCTGTGGCTGCTGCGCGAGGCCGCCGGCATCGAGCCGATGCGCCCGGAGATCGACGACATCTACGACGCGTTCGAGCACCCCCGCTCGACCCGCCCGACGCTGCCGCTGCTCAGCCCCGCCGAGTCGACCGGCTACCTCGACCTCGTGCGCCGCAAGGTGCTCGACTCGCTGCAGACCGCCCGCTTCGAGGGCGCCGGGCCGCTGCACGAGGGCGGTTTCGTCTACGGGCTCGTGCTGCAGCACGAGCACCAGCACGGCGAGACGATGCTCGCCACGCACCAATTGCGCCGCGGGCAGCCCGTGCTCGGGCTCGACGCCGAGCCGCCGGTGCCGCGCGACGAGGTGCCGTTGCCGGCGGAGGTGCGGGTGCCGGGCGGCTCGTTCGTCATGGGCACCGACGACGACCCGTGGGCCTACGACAACGAGCGGCCGGCCTACGAGGTGCACGTGCCGGAGTTCTGGATCGACACCACCCCGGTCAGCGTCGGCGCCTACCGCGCCTTCGTCGAGAGCGGAGGCTACGACGACGAGCGGTGGTGGAGCCGGCGTGGCTGGGAGTGGCGGTGCCGCTCCGGCAAGCGCGCGCCCGCCTTCTGGTTCGCCGACGGCGACGGCTGGTCGAGGCGCCGATTCGCGCGCACCGAGCCGCTGCCCGACGACGAACCGGTGCAGCACGTGTGCTGGTTCGAGGCCGACGCCTACGCCCGCTGGGCCGGTCGGCGGTTGCCCACCGAGGCCGAATGGGAGAAGGCCGCGTCGTGGGACGAGGCGACCGGCACAAAACGCCGATTCCCGTGGGGTGACGCGCTGCCCACCGACCAGGAGGCGAACGTCGGGGAACGCCGGTACCGGCCCACCCCCGTCGGCTCCTACCCCGGCGGGGCCGCCCCGTGCGGGGCCCGGCAGCTCATCGGCGACGTCTGGGAATGGACGTCCTCGGACTTCCACGGCCATCCCGGCTTCTGCACGTTCCCGTACGCGGAGTACTCGGAGGTGTTCTTCGGCGGCGACTACAAGGTGCTGCGCGGCGGCTCCTGGGCCACCGACTCCCTGGCGACCCGCGCGACGTTCCGCAACTGGGACCACCCGATCCGACGGCAGATCTTCGCGGGCTTCCGCACCGCTCGCGACGCCCGGCCTGCCCGAGCCGGCCGACGAGCCCGAGCCGGGGAGCCCACCGGCTGATGTGCCGTCACCTGGCCTGGCTCGGGCCGCCGCGAACCCTCGAGCGGCTCCTGTGTGAACCGGAATTCGGTCTCCTTCGCCAGTCGTACGCGCCGCGGCGGCAGCGGTTCGGCACGATCAACGCCGACGGCTTCGGGGCCGCGTGGTACGTGCCCGGCCGCCGGGAGCCGGTGCGGTACCGCCGCGCGCAGCCGATGTGGGCCGACGCGTCGTTCGCCTCGCTGGCCCCGACGATCGCGGCGGGGTGCGTGCTCGGCGCGGTGCGCTCGGCCACGATCGGCACCGCCTCCGACGAGTCGTGCGCCGCCCCGTTCACCGACGGCCCGCTCGCGTTCAGTCACAACGGCCGCATCGACGACTGGGCCGGGGCCCGGCGCGCCCTGGCCGCCGAGGTGGCGGACGTGCGGCAGGCCTGGGCCGGGGTCGATTCCGCGCTGGCCTTCGGGCTCGTCGCGGCCGCCTATCGCCGAGCGGCCCCCGCGGCCGCCTATGGCCCCGAGGCCCCCGAGGCCCCGCCGGGCGAGGCGCCCGGGGCCGTGGCGACGGCGCTGGTCGAGGCCGTCTCGCGGCTGCGTCCCTTCGGGGGCCGCCTGACGTTCCTGGCCACCGACGGTGCGACGGTGGCCGGCACCGTCGTCGCCGAACCGATGTACCTGACCCGCCGCGACGGCGGTGTGCTCATCGCCTCCGAACCTGACTGCACACAACAGTGTGACGACGAGTGGCGGCAGATCCCGGACGAACACCTCGTGCGGGTCGCCGCCGCGCCGTCGGGCGTCGACGCACCCGACATCGTCGTCGAACCCCTGCCGCACCCGAACCACGGTTGAGCCACCAGCCGCGCCTCCGACGGACCCGACACTCCACAGCGACGCCATTCGATTCCGCAGTGACGAGGAGACTCCCGTGCCTGCCCGAACCCGCACCCGCGACCCGAGACTCGACATCCACCTGCACCCCGACGAGCTGCGCGAGACCCTGCGCCGCGACGTGCGCGCGGGGCTGACCGCGACGCCGAAGACGCTGCCCTCGAAGTACTTCTACGACGCCCGGGGCAGCGCCCTGTTCGTCGACATCACCCGGTTGCCGGAGTACTACCCGACCCGGGCGGAGGCGGCGATCCTGACTCGGCACGCCGACGAGATCGCCGCCGTCTCCGGCGCCGACTGGCTCGTGGAGCTCGGGTCGGGGGCGAGCGAGAAGACCCGCCGCCTGCTGCACGCCCTCGAGGCCGGAGCCGGGCTGCGCGGCTACGTCCCGTTCGACGTCAGCGCCGACGCCCTCACCGAGGCGATGGATGCGCTCGCGCAGGAGTTTCCCGGCCTCGAGCAGCACGGGGTCGTCGGGGACTTCGAGCGCCATCTACGCGCGCTGCCGCATCCGCCGCGCGGCGGGACCCGCATGGTCGCCTTCCTCGGCAGCACGATCGGCAACCTCGATCCCGCCGAGCGCGCGCGGTTTCTGCGTGACCTGCGCGGCGGACTCGCCGCCGGCGACACGCTGCTGCTCGGCACCGACCTCGTCAAGGAGGCGGGGCGGCTCGTCGCCGCGTACGACGACGCCGCCGGCGTGACCGCCGAGTTCAACCGCAACGTGCTGCACGTGCTGCGCCGCGAGCTGGGCGCCGACGTCGACCCGGACGACTTCGACCACGTCGCCGTGTGGAACGCCGCGGACCGCTGGATCGAGATGCGGTTGCGGTCCCGGCGCGGCCTCGAGGTCCGCGTGGCCGACCTGGGTCTGGCCGTGCGGTTCGCCGTGGGGGAGGAGGTGCGCACCGAGATCTCCGCGAAGTTCGGCCGCGAACAGGTGCGCGCCGAACTGGCCGCCGCCGGCTATGCGCCGCTGCGGCAGTGGACCGATCCCGACGGCGACTTCGCCCTCACCCTCGCCCGGCTCGACCAGGCGTGACCGACACGGCGCTCGGGCCGGTCGCGGCCGCCCGTGACCGCGGGTGACCACCCTGACAGTGCCCTGGGACGGTCACGGACCGGTCCCTGAGCGCGGGCACCCGGTGCCGGGGCGCACCTACCCTGGGCCCATGACACAACACGGGGAACAGTCGGGTTCGGCGCACCGGCCGTCGGAGGTTCAGGACCGGGTGCGTCGGCACGCGTCGGCCGACGAGGAGATGCCGGTCATCCAGCCGAGCATGGGTGAGGTCGACCGTCGCCAGGGTGTGCAGCCCGCTTCGGCGCAGGGACTCGAGCCGGCCGCGCGCCCCACGGCACCGGTCACCGGCCAGAGCAGCCAGAGCAGCCAGAGCAACCAGGTGCGGGTCTTCGGTGATCTCACGCGAACCGGCCAGTTCCGGCTGGAGGAGAAGAGCTCGAGCATGATGCTCTTCGGCGACGTGTTCCTGGATCTGCGGGAGGCCGAGTTGCCCGCCGAATCGGAGGTCACGGCGTACAGCCTCTTCGGCGACGTCAAGGTCATCGTTCCGCCGGGGGTGAACGTGCTGGTCAGCGGGTTCTCGCTGTTCGGCGACGACAAGGTCGAGAACTCCCAGCGGCTCGAGGGCGGCCCGACGCTGAAGATCCACCGCGTCGGCGCGTTCTCCGACGTCAAGGTGAAGACCGCCCTGCCGGGCGAGAAGATCTCCAAGCGCTGGCGCATCCTCTGACGGCGCGGCGCGCACGGGCGCACTGACCCGCACTCGCGCGGGCCGGCGCGGGCCCGCCGTCGGTGGCGGGCGTCGCAGGGCGCGCGACAGCGGGCGAGAACCCTCGGCGGAGACGGTAACCGCCACGCCCGCAGTGTGGTTCGTCGACGCGCGGCCTTCAGATCCCACGGAGACGGCCGATCGGAGCAGTGGTCCCGGTAGCGGCCCGAGCGTCGTTCGGGTCGCGCCGGCTCCCGTTCTCCCGTCGACCGCTGTCCGTCTGCTCAGGGGGCAGGCCGGGCGCGGTCGGGGGAGCGCGGCGGGGCCGGCGCCGGGCATTCGTTCCACCCCTCCGAAGGGACGACATGACCCCGCGTCGTGCCGCCACGGCCGTTCCCGTGGTCCTGCTGTGCGGCCTGCTCGCCGCACCCGCCGGTGTGCCGGCCCTCGCCGTGCCCGGTGACCCGGGCGCTCCCGGCTCTCCGGCGCCGACCCCGAGCCGCACCGCGAACGCGCCGTCGCCCGCCCCGAGTCAGACCGCGAGCCCGTCGCCCACCGCGAGCCAGACCGCGAGCCAGACCGCGAGCCCGTCGCCCGCCCCGAGCCAGACCTCGAATCCGCGGGTCGCGCAGGCGATCAGCCGGCAGGAGGCGCTGGAGCGCGACGTCCGCGACGCGCAGGAGCGCATCGACGCCGTGTTCGCGAGCGCGGAGCTGGCGACCGAGCGCTACAACGAGGCCCGGGTGGCGCTCGGCCGCAGCGTGCGGGCCGCGCAGCGGGCGGTGCGGGAGGCCGCCTCCGCCCAGGGGCGATCCGCGCAGGAGCGGGCTCGGGTCGACGACCTCGCGGTGCAGATTTACATGCAGGGCGGCAGCCTCGAGGACTTCGGCCCGCTCGTGGGGCTGACCCGCCTGGCGCGGGGCTCCGACGTGGCCCGCGATCTCGCCGATCTGGAGGCCGTCGGCACCTTCCGCGCGCAGAGCCTCGAGCAGGCGCGCGCCGCTGCCGCCAAGGCCCAGGCCGCCGGGCGGGCCGCCGCGCAGGCGACGCTCGTGCAGAAGGCGGCCGCGGCCCGGTCCCGGCAGGCGTTCGACGCGGCGAACGCCGCCGTCGCGGCCGCCCAGGCCGAGCAGGACGCGCTGTCGGCCCGTCGCGAGGCCGTGCTCACCGAACTCGCCCGACTGCGGAACACGAGCACGGAGCAGGAGCGGGAGCGCATCGATGCCGTCGTGGCGCGGGAGGCGGTCCGCGCCGCGCAGGCCAAGGCCGGCGGCATCCGGGTGGGCACCGTGCCGGCTCCGGACCGGGCGTCGGCGGCGCAGGCTATCGCCTACGCGCGGCGACAGCTGGGCAAGCCGTATCTGTGGGCCGCGGAGGGCCCCGACAGCTTCGACTGTTCGGGCCTGACGATGCGCGCCTGGGAGAGCGCGGGTCGCCCGCTGGTGCACTTCTCCGGCGCGCAGTACGCCCAGACCGCCCGGGTGCCGCTGGCCGCGCTGCAGCCCGGCGACCTCGTGTTCTTCGGCGATGACCCGGCCGCGATCCACCACGTCGGGCTGTACGTGGGCGACGGGCGGATGATCGAGGCGCCGCGCAGCGGCCTGGCCGTGCGGTACTCGACGATCCACCGCTCCGGGCTGCTGCCCTACGGCGGCCGGCTCTGAGCGGGCGCCGATGCGACGTGCGGCGAGGCCTGTGAGCCCGGCGAGTCCAGCGAACGCGACGGAGCCTGCGGACTCAGTGCTGGTGCGGGCGGGGCCAGCGGCTCGTCGTGACGTTGTTCTCCTTGGCGCGGTCGATCGCCTCGAGGATCACGCGGTTGGCGTGCTCGCGGCCGGCCCAGTGCGCGCCCTCGACCGACTTGCCCGGCTCCAGGTCTTTGTACGTCTCGAAGAAGTGCTGGATCTCGAGGCGGTCGAACTCGCTGACGTCGTCGAGATCCTGGATGCGGGTGATGCGCGGGTCCTTCGCGGGCACGCACAGGATCTTGTCGTCGCCGCCGGCCTCGTCGCGCATGTGGAACATGCCGATCGCGCGGCACATGATGAGCACGCCGGGGAACGTGGGCTGGTCGAGCAGCACGAGCGCGTCGAGCGGGTCACCGTCTTCGCCGAGCGTGTCCTCGATGTACCCGTAGTCGCTCGGGTACTGGGTCGAGGTGAAGAGCATCCGGTCGAGGCGGATCCGACCGGTCTCGTGGTCGACCTCGTACTTGTTGCGCTGCCCCTTCGGGATCTCGATGGTCACATCGAAGAACAGCGGCCCGGTGCCTTCGTGCGTGCTCGTCATTCCGGCCGGTCTCCTCGTCTTCACCTTCGTCGAACGCTGCGCACTCAGGGTGTCACGTCTGGCGGGTCAATGTTGCCCGTGTCCGGCGAGCAACTCGACCCGCCGCACCGCGGAAGGGACGAACGGCGTGGGCTATGCGCCGGACGGCCACGCGCACACCGGGATCGACGCACGAGCGGGAGCCGGTCGTGACGCGGCGGGCTCGGCGGGCGGGGGCGGCGGCGCTCGTCGTCGCGCTGCTCGCGCCGGTGGGGTACGCGGCGCTCGACGCGGTCGACGTCGTGCCCGGCGTGCTCACCAGCGACCTGGGCTCCGAGGACGCCGGAACCGGGCCACCGCTGGCGACCGCACCCACGGCTCCCTCGGACGGCCCCGCGACGACCGGCGAGCCGACCAGAGGCGGGCTCGCCGGACTGCGCACTCCGGCCGCGCAGTCCAGCCAGGATCGAGCCGAGCGCGCGAGCGGGGGGCCGTTGGCGTTGCCGAGCGTGCCGGCAGCTGCGCCGGGCCCGACGCGCAAGGGGCTGGAACGGGCGCTCGCGACGGCGCTCGCCGACCCCGCGCTCGGGCCGTCCGTCGGCATCCAGGTGCGCGACGCGGCCGGCACCGTGGTGTACGCCCGCGACGACCGCCGCGCCAAGACTCCCGCCTCGACCACCAAGGTGCTCACCGCCGTCGCCGTCGCCCAGGCGCAGGACCTCGCGCAGCGGTTCCCGACCCGGGCGCTGTACGACCCGGGAGCTGGGGGCGTGCCGACGATCGTGCTCGTCGCCGGCGGCGACAACCTGCTCGCCGCCGACGCCGGCGACCCGGGCGCCGTCGTCGGCCAGGCGGGCCTGGGCGACCTGGCCCGGGCCGTGGCCGCCGCCCTGCCGACCCCGCGCCCGAAGGCCGTGCGGCTCGTGCTCGACGACCGGTTCGCGCGCGGGCCCGCCGTCGCCCCCGGCTGGGGCTCCGACGACGTGCGCCTCGGCCTCACCGGCCCGGTCGCGATGCTCGGACTGGCCACCGACCGTGCCGTGCCCTACCGGCCCGCCTCCGCCGATCCCGGGATGACCGCCACCGCCGCGTTCGCCAAGGCCCTTGCCGCCGCGGGTGTGCCGGTCACCGGACGCCCCGCCCGCGGCCACGGCACCGCCGGCGCCCGCGCGATCGCCGAGGTGTGGTCGGCGCCGGTCGGAGACGTGCTGGCCCTGGCCCTCGACGAGTCCGACAACGACCTCACGGAGTCGGTGGCGCGCTGGGCCTGCGCCCGCGACCGGGCTCCGACGACGTTCGCCGGCTGCGCCGGGTGGGTGCGCTCGCGCCTGGCGGACGCGGGCCTGGACGTCACCGCGGTGCGGCTCGCCGACACCAGCGGGTTGTCGGCGGGCACGAGCGTGCCCGTCTCCGTCGTCGGGCAGGCCATGTGGTTCGGCACCAGCGGACGCAACCCGGGGCTGGCCACGGTGCTGTCGCGGCTGCCGGTCGCGGGCCTGTCCGGCACCCTGCACGACCGCTTCCGCGCCCCCGAGTCCCGCGCCGGGGTAGGTGTCGTCCGCGCGAAGACGGGTACTCTCACCGGCGTCGGCGCCCTCGCCGGGAGTGTCGTCGACGCCGAGGGCGAGGCGCTGACCTTCGCGGTGATCGCCGATCGCGTGCCGCCGGCGGGAACGGCCGCCGCCCGGGCCGCGTTGGACCGGCTGGCCGCCACCCTGGCGGGGTGCGGCTGCCGGTAGGAGCGTTCCGCCCGCCGCAGACGACCGCGAGAGGACGACCATGAACCGGGAGCACGAGGAGATCCGGGACGACCGGGAGAACCAGGAGAACCTGGGCAGCAACCCGGACCGAGGTGACCGAGGTGACCGGGGCGACCGAGGTGACCGGGGCGAGGATCTGCGCCTCGTCGACTGGGGGTTCGCCACGGCCGCCGCCCGCCGGCTCACCCCGGCCGGTCCGGGGGTCTCCCCGGACGAGGCCGCCGCCGCCGTGTCCGCCCTGCGCGAGGCGGCCCGGCGTTCGCACGGCTACGTGGCCGACACCACGGGCCTGGTGACCCCGGACGACATCCCGCCCGCGCTCGTCGTCGACCGCGCCACGTGGATCGACATCAACGCCGGCTCGTTCTCGCACCTGCTCGACCCGGTGCTCTCCGACGCCATCAAGCGGTCGTCGCGACCGGCCCCCTCGCAGACGGCCCAACGCGTGGGCAGCAAGTTCACCGGCTCCGAGGTCGCCGGGCTGCTGTCGTTCATGTCGACGAAGGTGCTCGGTCAGTACGAGCTGGCGCCGGGGCGGCCCGCCTCCGCGGCGCGGCTGCTGCTCGTCGCGCCGAACGTCGTGCAGGCCGAACGCGAGCTGGGCGTCGACCCGGGCGATTTCCGCCTGTGGGTGTGCCTGCACGAGGAGACCCACCGGGTGCAGTTCACCGCCGTGCCGTGGCTGCGCGAGCACATGCTCGAACGCACCGCCGCCCTCGCGAGCGAACTGGCTCCCGACGTCGACACCGTGCTCGAGCGGCTCAAGCAGGCCGTCGGCAACGCCCCGGAGGCGCTGCGCTCGGGCGGCGCGGGCCTGGCCGGACTCTTCCTCACCCCCGAGCAGAAGGAGCAGGTGGCGCAGGTCACCGCGGTGATGTCGCTGCTGGAGGGGCACGCCGACGTCGTCATGGACGAGGTGGGACCGCAGGTGATCCGCACCGTCGCGCACATCCGCGAGGTCTTCGAGCAGCGCCGCGACGGGCTCGGCATGTTCGACATCGTCGCCCGTCGCCTGCTCGGCCTCGAGGCCAAGATGCTGCAGTACCGCGAGGGCGCCGAGTTCGTGCGCGGCGTCATGGACGCCGTCGGCATGGACGGCTTCAACGCGGTCTGGACCTCGCCGCAGACGCTCCCGACGCCCGCGGAGATCGCCGATCCCGCGGCCTGGGTCGCGCGCGTCCACGGCTGACGCGACCCGCCCACGACCCACCGGCCCACCGCCGCCGC
>JBDIAM010000130.1:0-9251 GCA_039812445.1 Piscicoccus intestinalis
GGCTGGTACCCGCACACGAGCCAGGTCGGCCAGACCGGCAAGCAGGTCTCGCCGCAGCTGTACGTCGCGTGCGGCATCTCCGGGGCCATTCAGCACCGGGCCGGCATGCAGACCTCGAAGACGATCATCGCCATCAACAAGGACGAGGAGGCGCCGATCTTCGAGCTCGTCGACTTCGGCGTCGTCGGCGACCTGTTCCAGGTGCTGCCGCAGGCCACCGACGAGATCGGTGCGGCCAGGGGCTGACCGGGGTCGTCGCCGTCGACCGGGGTTCCCGCGGGGGCCCCGGTCGATGCGTTCTGGAGGCGGTGCCGCTCGGTGTCCGCTGGGCGCCCGGCCGGCGCCCGGACAGCACTGAACCCCGACGGCTTCGGGGGGCAGCGTCGGGGCTCAGTGGATCAAGATCGAGTCGGTGTGGCCGACTCGAGCACGTTCAACCGCCGGCCGCCAGGTCCGGTAGGACCGCTTCTCCCTGACCGCCTTGTCAAGGTGATCGGCGACAATTGGCAGAACTTTACGACCTCTTGAAAGTAGCTCACCCCTGGACGAAATCCAGAACCGGGCCCCTTGTCGTCTTGCGCAATTGCCCCTACAGTGGCGGACTTCACAGTGACAGACGGCAATTCCCGTGATGAACCGGGCAAACCCGGAGGGCCTCCGGGCGCGGCGTCGCAGGGTGCGAGGGGTTCGCGCGCGGCGCCTAGAATCGGTCGGGTGAACCCGCCCCGCGTATACCTCGACCACGCCGCCACGACCGCGGTGCGGCCGGCGGCGCTCGAGGCCATGGCCGCGGAGCTGTCGCTGCTCGGCAACGCGTCGTCGCTGCACGGCAGCGGACGCGAGGCCCGGCGGCGCCTGGAGGAGCGGCGCGAGCAGCTGGCCGAGGCGCTCGCGGCCCGTCCCTCCGAGGTCGTCATCACCTCCGGCGGCACGGAGGCCGACAACCTCGCGATGCTCGGGCTGTTCCGGGCTCGGCGGGCCGCCGACCCCGCGCGCCGGCGGCTCGTCGTGGCCGCCATCGAGCACCCGGCCGTGCTCGACGTCGCCACCACCCTCGCCGCCCGCGAGGACGCCCTCATCACGTGGGTGCAGCCGAACCGCGACGGGATCGTCACCGCGGCGGCGTTCGAGGCCGCGCTCGCCGAGGGCGACGGGCCCCGCGACGTGGCGCTCGCGGCGTGCATGTGGGTCAACAACGAGGTCGGCACCGTGCAGCCGATCGAGCAGATCGCGGCCGCGCTCACCGAGCCGGCCGGCGGCGGGCCGATCCCGCTGCACGTCGACGCGGTGCAGGCGGTCGGCAAGGTGCCGTTCGACTTCGGGGCCAGCGGCGCGACGACCGCCGCCGTCTCCGGGCACAAGCTCGGCGGGCCGACCGGGGTCGGTCTGTTGCTGGCCCGCCGCGACGCGCCCCTGGAGGCGGTCTCGCTCGGCGGCGGCCAGGAGCGCGGCATCCGCAGCGGCACCCTGGCGGGCGGCCTCGTGGCGGGCCTGTCCGTGGCCCTGTGCGAGGCGGTCGCCGAGCAGCCGGCCGAGGCGCCGCGGCTGGCCGCGCTGCGCGACGACATCATCACCGGCGCCCGCGACCTCGTGCCCGACGCGATCGTCACCGGAGCCTGGTCGCCCGGCGACGTGACCCGGCGCAGCCCCGCCAACGCCCACCTGCTCATCCCGGAGTGCGAGGGCGACTCGCTGCTGTTCCTCCTCGACGCCGCCGGGGTCGAGTGCTCGACCGGCTCCGCCTGCCACGCGGGCGTGCCGCAGCCCAGCGACGTCGTGCTCGCGATGGGTTACACCGAGGCGCAGGCCCGCGGCGCGCTGCGCCTGAGCCTGGGGCACACGAGCACCGAGGCCGACGTCGAGGCGTTCCTCGCCGCGCTGCCGCAGGCCGTGCAGCGGGCGCGGCGCGCCTACCGCGCCGGAAAGGCGAGCTGATGCGGGTCGTCGCCGCGATGAGCGGGGGCGTCGACTCGGCCGTCGCCGCCGCCCGCATGCTCGACGCCGGCCACGAGGTCGTCGGCGTGCACCTCGCGCTGAGCTCCTCGGCGGCCACGCTGCGGGAGTCGGCCCGCGGCTGCTGCACGCTGGAGGACGCCGGCGACGCCCGCCGCGTCGCCGACCGGCTCGGCATCCCGTTCTACGTCTGGGATCTGGCGCAGCGCTTCCGGCAGGACGTCATCGAGGACTTCGTCGCCGAGTACGCCGCCGGGCGCACCCCCAACCCGTGCCTGCGCTGCAACGAGAAGATCAAGTTCGCCGCGCTGCTCGACAAGGCGTGGGCGCTGGGGTTCGACGCCGTCGCCACCGGGCACTACGCCCGCGTCGTCGAGCCCGGCGACCCGGCCTGCCGCACCGGCCGCCGCGAGCTGCACCGGGCCGTCGACCCCGCCAAGGATCAGTCGTACGTGCTCGGCGTGCTCGACGCCGAGCAGCTCGCCGGGGCGTTCTTCCCGCTCGGGGACTCCACGAAGGACCAGGTGCGCGCGGAGGCGGCGAGCCGCGGCTTCGCCGTCGCCAAGAAGCCCGACAGCCACGACATCTGCTTCATCGCCGACGGCGACACCCGCGGCTGGCTCGCGCAGCGGCTCGGCGCGCAGCCGGGGCCGATCGTCGACGCCGACGGCGAGGTCGTCGGCGAGCACGAGGGCGCCTTCGGGTACACCGTCGGGCAGCGGCGCGGGCTGCGGCTGCGACGGCCGGCCGCCGACGGCGCCCCGCGCTACGTCGTGGAGACGCGCCCGGAGACGAACACGGTCGTCATCGGCGCCGCCGACCTGCTCGGCATCGACGAGATCACTGCCGACCGGGCGCGCTGGTGCGGCCCGGCTCCGCAGGGTGTCGTGGCCGTCGGGGCCCAGCTGCGCGCGCACGGGCAGGAGCTGCCCGCGACGGCCTGGGTTGACGACGAGGACCCCGCGCGGCTGCACGTGCGGCTCGAGGAGCGCACCCGCGGGGTCGCGGCCGGCCAGGCCGTCGTGCTCTACGACGGGCCGCGCGTCGTCGGCTCCGGCACGATCACCGGCACCGGGCGCACAGCGCACACCTGATCACCACCGTTCCTTTCGCGTCGATTGCCCGTTCGGAACGAATTCTCCTGGCCGTAAGGCCAGTTCAAGGCGGAGGCGGTTGGCTGGTCGCGGGCCGCAACGGCCCGGTCCCCGGCCCCTTCACCCCGCCAGGAGTGTCGCCATGTCCGACGAGCCCGCCCGCAGCCCCGAGAACGACGCCGGCACCCCGCGCGGGATGTCCCGACGCAGCGTGCTGCGGGGAGGCGGTGCCGGTGTCGCGAGCGCCGTGGTACTCGGCCTCGGGTGGAACCAGCAGACCGCCCAGGCCGCCGGGACGGGCGCGGCTCCCGGCTCGGCCGCCGGGGCTGGGGCTGGGGTGCCCGCGGCACCCCGGGCTTCGGCGAACCTGCGCTCCCTGGACCCGCACGCGTTCACGATGCGCAGCGTGACGCACCGTCACCCCGCGTTCCTGGCCGCCCTGGCCGCGAACGAGGTCGCCGTGCGGATCCTGCCGATCGACCGGGCGAAGTTCCTCGTGAACTCGCTCTTCGACCTGCGGGTCGAGGCCAGCGGCGTCGACCCGCAGACCGCCCGCATAGAGATCTCGGTGTCCGGCCCGAACGGCGCGGCGGCGATCCTGCGCGGCGAGCCGCAGCGCACGAGCTCGGTGGCGGGCAGCCTCGAGGTCACCTACCCGGGCGTGTTCTACCCCAAGGCCGGCGAGTACACGATCACCGCGAAGGTCACCTCCGGCTCGACGACGAAACAGGCCAAGGTCACCAACGAGGTCGTCCTGGCCCGCGCCCGGGCGCGCCCGGTGAAGAACGTCATCTTCTGCCTCGGAGACGGCATGGGCCAGTCCGCGATCACCGCGGCGCGCATCCTGTCCAAGGGCATCTCCGAGGGCAAGTACCACGGGCTGCTCGAGATGGACCGGATGGACTTTCGCGGCAACGTGACGACGTCGGGGTACGACTCGATCGCCACCGACTCCGCCAACTCGATGTCGGCGTACATGACCGGGCACAAGTCCTCGGTCAACGCTATGGGCGTGTACGAGGGCAACAGCCCGGACGCCGACAAGCACCCCAAGGTCGAGACGATGGCCGAGATGGTCAAGCGGGGCAAGAAGATGGCCGTCGGCATCGTCACCACCGCGGAGATCCAGGACGCCACCCCGGCCGCGGTGTTCGCGCACACGCGGCGGCGCTCGGAGTACGTCGCGATCATGGACCAGGCGCTGCGCCCCGCGCAGATGCCCGACGTCTTCCTCGGCGGCGGGCTCGCGGCGCTCGTGCCCCAGTCGGTCACCGACTCCAAACGCAAGGACGACCGGGACCTGCGCGCGGAGTTCCGTCAGGCCGGGTTCGCCTACGCCGCCACCCGCGCCGAACTGAAGAAGGCCGTCTCCGGCAACCCCGACAAGCTGCTGGGCACGTTCGCGATGACCAACCTCAACGTCTACATCGACCGCGAGATCAGCAAGGACCCGGCCGTGCTCAAGGAGTACACCGACCAGCCGACGCTCATGGAGATGACCGAGGCGGCCCTGCGCGTGCTGGAGCAGAAGAAGGACGGGTTCTTCCTGCTCATCGAGGGCGCGTCCATCGACAAGATGGAGCACCCGCTCGACGGTCCGCGCGCGACCTACGACTGCATCGAGCTCGACCAGGCCGTCGGCATCGCGAAGAAGTGGGCGGCCGAGCACGGCGACACCCTCGTCGTCGTCACCGCCGATCACAACCACTCGATGAGCATCGTCGGCACCCACGACCGGCGCGACAACCCCGACCCGGATCGGGAGGGCAACGGCGTGTACGGCGACGCCGGCTTCCCGACCTACGTCGACTCCACCGGCGACGGCTTTCCCGACGACCCCAACCCCGACGTGCAACTGTTCTACGGCTGGAGCAACCACCCCGACCACCGGGACGACTTCCAGCACAACGCCACGTTCCTGCAGCCGGCGCTCGTCGACGAGGCGACCGGCAAGTCGGAGCCGAACCCCGAGCGTGACCCGAAGGCGATGCTGCAGATCGGCAACCTGCCCGGCGAGGAGAGCAACTGCGTGCACACGGTCGAGGACGTGTGGATCATGGCCAAGGGGCCGGGCTCGCAGCGGTTCAACGCCGTGCTCGACAACACCGAGGTGTTCTTCGCGATGGCCGACGCGATGCAGCTGCGGCTGCCCGCGCCGAAGAAGGCCTGAGCCGTGCGGCGGACGTTCCGCAGCGCGCGGGTCGCGGCCGTGCGCACCCCGCCCGGAGCGGACTCCCGTCGGCGGCTGCGCGTCGCGCGGGTGCTGACCGGCTCGCCGGAGGGCCCGGCGCGGCGGCGCTGACGGACCTCCAGTAGGCCCGTCGTGGCCCTCCCCGCTGGTCCGTACACTGGTTGTTACCGATCAGTAGGGGAGGGTCGCGATGCCGCGCCACATCTACACCGAGGACCACGACGCGTTCCGGGCCTCGGTGCGCACGTTTATCGAGCGCACGGTGCAGCCCCGGGCCGCGCAGATGATCGCGGAGCACACGATCCCGCGTGACATCTGGCGGGAGGCGGGCCGGCAGGGCCTGTTCGGCCTGTGCATCCCGACCGAGTTCGGCGGAGCCGGAGCCGACGACTACCGCTTCAACGCCGTGCTCGCCGAGGAGGAGGCAGCGTTCGCGCAGGCCCTGGCGTCGTGCTTCGGCATCCACGCCGACGTCTGCCCGCCGTACGTCGTCGCGCTCGGCACCCCGGAGCAGCAGCGGCGTTGGCTGCCAGGCATGGCTGCCGGCGAGTTGATCTGCGCCCTCGCGATGACCGAACCGTCGGGCGGCTCGGACCTCGCGGCGCTGCGCACGACCGCGGTGCGCGACGACCAGGGCTGGGTGATCAACGGCTCGAAGACGTTCATCACCAACGGCCACCAGTGCGACCTGGCGATCGTCGCGGCGCGCACCGATGAGTCCGCGGGCGCCCGCGGCATCACGCTGTTCGTGCTCGAGGCCGGTACGCCCGGGTTCACGAAGGGGGCGCCGCTCGACAAGGTCGGGCAGGACGAGGCCGACACGTGCGAGCTGTTCTTCGACGACGTGCACGTCGGCGACGAGCAGCGGCTCGGCCCGGAGGGCGGCGGTTTCGTCGCGATGATGCAGCACCTCACGCAGGAGCGGATCGGCTCGGCGATCACCAACCTCGCGCAGTGCTCGGCGATCCTGCGCGAGACCCTCGAGTACGTGCGGGAACGGCGGGCGTTCGGGCAGCCGATCGGCTCCTTCCAGGCCAACCGGTTCACGCTCGCCGAACTCGTCACCGCGGTGGATGTCGCCCAGGCGTACGTCGACGACTGCGTGCTCGCACATGCCTCGGGCCGGCTCAGCGCCGTCGACGCGGCCAAGGCCAAGTGGTGGACGGCGCAGGTGCAGAACGACACGCTCGACGCCTGCCTGCAGCTGTGGGGCGGCTACGGGTACATGAACGAGTACCGCGTGGCCCGCGCCTGGCGCGACGCCCGGGTCACCCGGATCTGGGCCGGCTCCAACGAGATCATGAAGGAGATCATCGGCCGAGATCTCGGCCTCGACGTGCGGGGGCGGGCGTGAGCCCAGCAGTGCAACCGGCAGTGAAGGCGGGAGTGATGGCAGCGTGAGCGAGGGCACGAGCGAGGGCGCGACCGGTCGGGTCGCCATCGTCACCGGCGCGGCCCGGGGGATCGGGGCGCGGATCGCGACGCGGCTGGTCGCCGACGGTTTCGCGGTCGCCGCCCTCGACGTCGAGGCGGCGGCGTGCGAGCACACCGTCTCGCAGATCGAGGCGGCCGGTGGGAGGGCGCTGGCGGTGAGCGCCGACGTCGCCGACGAGGCGAGCGTGGCCGCCGCCTACGAGCGGGTGGTCGCCGGGCTCGGCGCGCCGACGGTGCTCGTCAACAACGCCGGCATCACCCGCGACGCGGTGGTGCACAAGATGGCCGTCGACGACTTCGACGCGGTGCTCGGGGTGCACGTGCGCGGGGCGTTTCTCATGAGTCGGGCGCTGCGTCCGCACGTCGCGGCCGCGGGCTGGGGGCGGGTCGTCAACATCTCCAGCACGTCCGCGCTCGGCAACGCGGGGCAGGCGAACTACTCGGCCGCCAAGGCCGGCGTGCAGGGACTGACGAAGACGCTCGCGCTGGAGTTCGGGCGGCTCGGGGCCACCGTCAACGCCGTGGCTCCCGGATTCATCGTCACCGACATGACGGCCGCGACGGCACAGCGGCTGGGACTGTCGTTCGAGGAGTTCCAGACGGCGGCGGCCGCGCAGATCGCCGTCGGGCGGGTCGGGCAGCCGGACGACATCGCCGCGGCCGTCGCGTTCTTCGCCTCCGAAGGCGCAGGTTTCGTCTCCGGTCAGGTGCTCTACGTGGCCGGGGGGCCGGTGGCGTGAGGGTGTGCCCGGCTCACTCCGTCGTGCGGATGGGCGCCAGGGTGCCGGGGGACCAGTCCCAGCGCATGCCCCACACACCGGGGCCGAAGTCGCGCTTGTACCGGCGCAGGGCGCGGTCGGTGACCGGTAGCGGCACCTCCCGCTCCTCGGAGCCGACCTCCATGAACTCCTCGGCGGTCACCGGCAGCGCCTGCGGGTGGAACTCGACCTCGAGGTAGCCGTCGCGCAGGGGCGCCACGCAGCCGCGGTTCCAGTCGAACGTCGGCAGCGTCTGGCCCGCGGCGCCGTAGCGGTACTGCAGGAAGATGACTTCGCCGACGTTCAGCGGGCGGGGCAGCAGCATCTCGGCGACGATGAGCGGCACGTTGGGCCCCTCGCGCACCTCCCCGACGCGGCAGTTCACCTCGGCGCTGATGAACGGGTAGCTGCGGGCGTCGTCGTGCCCGTACCAGGAGGGGAGCCGGTCGACGCCGTCGCGCGTGCAGCGCAGCAGGTTGTAGACGATGTGGGTGTCGAGGGTGCCGTCGCGCCCGATCGAGACGCGGTCGTGGATCGAGAGGTACTCGAAGCCGGTGTCCCAGGAGAGCCCGAGCGAGGAGATCATCTCGGAGATGAGGTCGGCGCGCTTGATGAAGCGCTCGGCGCGCACGGTGCTGCGGCCCTCCGTGGCGGTGCGCACCGGACGCGGCGGTACGAGGGACGCGAGGCTGCCGCGGTCGACCCCGAGGATCTCCTCGAGCGCGCCGAGGGCGGCGATGGAGGCGCTGCGCTGGGGCACGCTGCGGCCGGTGCGCCAATAGCTCAGGGTGGCGGCGGACAGGTCGTGCCCGCGGCGGCGCAGGTGGTAGGTGATCCGCTCGAGCGAGAGGCCACGCTGATCCGTGGCCTCGCGGAAAGCATGCGCGAACGTGCTCGCCGAGCGAGCCTCAACGCCCATGTCATCCTGTGCTGCCACCGTGTCCTTGCCTTCCGTGCGGGGAGCCCGCGGGGTCGGAACGAAGGTCTCGTATCGATAACGGGCTAACCGAGAGTAGACAGTATTCGACGATCTGTCCGAGCCCACATCCTGGCAGCCTACCGATCGAGGGGTTTGCCCGTGGCGGACCGGAGAATGTCGTGGCATGCCGGCGGTGACCGCGGTGACCAGCGCGCTTGCTCGCGGAGCACGGCTCGGGCGGCAGTAGGCTGGCCGATCATGAGCTCAGTCACAGGGATCGGTTCGTGGCCCGGCAGCGACATCCGCACCCCGCTGCGGCTGGTGCGCGACCTGCTGGTCTTCGAGGGTCCGGGCGACACCTTCGGGTGCCCGTATCTGCCCGAGTTGCCGGCCCGCGGCCCCGGAGCCGACCTCATCGGGCGCACCGCCGGCATGCTCACCGAGCTGCCCGTCGACCTGCAGCCGTCGGGGTGGCGCCTCGTCGACCACCCGGGTCGTGACGCCGTGCGCACCGCCGCGCTGCTGCGCGGGGACCTCGACGAGCTGGCCGAGACCTTCGACGGGTACGTCGGCCCGCTGAAGGTGCAGGTGGCCGGCCCGTGGACGCTGGCCGCCGAGCTGCGGGTCGCCCGCGGCGAACGCGTCGTCATCGACCCCGGCGCCTGCCGCGACCTCACGCAGTCACTCGCCGACGGGGTGCGCGCGCACCTGGAGACGGTGGCCCGGCTCGTGCCCGGCGCCCGGCTCCTGCTCCAGCTCGACGAGCCGTCTCTGCCCACGGTGCTCGCGGGCCGGTTGCCGACCTCCTCGGGCTACGGCACGCACCGGGCGGTCGACCCCGAGGTCGCTCGTCGCGGGCTCGTCGAGATCGTCGAGGCGGCCCGCTCGGCCCGGCTGCCCGG
>JBDIAM010000131.1:0-9210 GCA_039812445.1 Piscicoccus intestinalis
GGCCGGCGAGGGCTTCTGCTCGATCGTCGCAGGCCTCGGTCGCGGGCGCCCGTCGAACGACACCCGATCGTGGGGCTGCGTCGGTGTCCCGCGGCGAGCCCGTGGTCTGGTCCTCGCCGGCGGCAGGCACCATGGGTCCATGTCCGCGCTCGCTGCCGCCCTGGCCTACCGCAGGTTGGTGCAGGAGAGCGCGAGCCTACGGCTGCTGCGCTCCGACCTCCTCGCGGTGACGGCCGCCGTCCTCTCGACCCACCTGAGCGCGCCGGGAGCCCGCATGCCGGCGGCGGAGGCGCACGAACTCATCGACGCCGACCTCGACGAGTTGCGCGATCACTTCGACCTCGGCGCCAAGTCGGCCAAGGCCTACTGCGACGACTGGCGCGCCGCGGGCATCCTCGTCCGGCGGCCTGCCGCCGACTCCCGCGGGGAGACGTACGAGCTGTCGCCCGAGTCGATCGAGGCGATCCGGGTGCTCGACCAGCTGGACCGGCCCCGCAGCACGGTGACCGAGTCCCGGCTCGTCGGGCTCATGACCGCCGTGCACCGGCTCGCCGTCGACACCGACTCCGATGTGGGACGGCGGCTGAGCGTCTTACAGGCGGAACGAGACCGGATCGATTCCGAGATGGATCGGTTGCGGTGCGGTGACGTGGACGTGCTGGACGACCGGCGAGCCCTCGAGCGCGTCACCGAGGTGCTGCTGCAGGCTCAGGACTTACCCGGCGACTTCGCCCGGGTACGTGCGAGATTCGAGACTCTCAACCAAGAGTTGCGCGCGAGCATCCTCGATGCGCAGGGCGCCCAGGGGGCGGTGCTCGACGACGTCTTCGCCGGGGTCGACGTCATCGAATCCTCCGACGAGGGAGCAACCTTCACGGCCTTCTCGGCCCTGATCCGGGACCCGGAGCAATCGGCGGCGTTCGACGCCGATGTCGCCGACATCCTCGATCGCGACTTCGCCCGCGGGCTGTCGGCGGAGTCACGCCGCGCCCTGCGCACCCTGGTGCGGGAGTTGAAGAACGGCAGCCGCCAGGTGCACGGCGTGCTCACCGAGTTCGCCCGCGGCCTGCGTCGCTACGTGTATTCCCAGGAGTTCGCGCGCGACCGCGCCCTGCGCACCGCGCTGCAGGACGCACTCGCCGGCGCCGTTCCCGCGAGCCGGCACCGCCGCCCCTACGCCGAACTCGGCGTCGAACTCGAGCTGCCGGCCCTGCGATCACGCAGCGTCGGGGAGCTGAGCCCGTACGACCCGTCCGACTTCGACACCGGTGTGGCCCTCCTCGACGACACCCCCGGCACGGTCGATCTGGCAATGCTCGCCGCCCTCGCACGCGAGACCGAGATCGACTACCCCGAGCTCGTGCGCAACGTCAACGACGTGTTGACCGGCACCCCGAGCGCCACGGTCGGGCAGGTGCTCGCCGCACATCCCGCGAGCCAGGGCGTGGCCAGCGTCGTCGGCCTGTTGTCGCTGGCCACGCGGCACGGACGGGTGAGCGACGAGGAGAGCGAGCGCCTCGACTGGTGCGGCGCCGACGGCATCGACCGCTGGGCCTGCGTCGATGTCCACGTGTTCACGGAGCCGGTCGACGCATGAGTGACGACACGCCCGATGCCACCCCGCGGCTGTGGACCGGAGACACCGGCCGCCTGCACGACCAGAGCCGCCGCGCGTTGCTGCGGCTGCTGCAGGGCCCGTACCTGTCCGGGCGGGCCCAGCCGCAGCTGTGGTCGGCGCTCGTCGCCGACGAGGCGACGATCCGGTCGCGCCTCCACGACCTGTTCCTCGACCTGGTCATCGACCACGTCGACGAATTCGCTTTCACCCGTAAGGTGCGCACGGGCGAGGTCGACGTGCCGCAGGCGCTGCGCAGCGAGCGCCTGACGTTCGCCGACACCGTCATGCTGCTCGTCCTGCGCCAACTCCTGCTCGCCGCCGCCACCGACAGCCGGGTCATCGTCGACCAGGAAGAGGTCTTCGAGCGCCTCGCGGTCTACCGCGACGGCGACGAGAGCACGTACCGGCGCAACCTCAACGCGGCGTGGACCCGCATGAAGAACCGCTTCCGCGTGCTCCACGACGTGGGGGAGGACCGGGTCGAGATCTCGCCAGTCGTGAAGTTCCTCATCGACGAGGACCGTGTGCGTGCCTTGACGCAGGTCTACGCCCACATCGCCGGGGAGGCGGGAGCCGGGCCGGCCGCGGAGCCCGGGCCGGACGAGCCGATCGAGGGCGGTGATGACGCGTGAGCCAGACCGTCCTGCCGCTCGGCGGCACGCACGACTGCCAGTGGCGCCTGGCCGAGATACAGGTGGCGAACTGGGGCACGTTCGACGGCGCGATCTACCGCATCCCGATCGCGCGCTCCGGCCACCTGCTGACCGGCCCGTCGGGCTCCGGCAAGTCCTCGTTGCTCGACGCCATCGCGGCGGTGCTCACCCCTGACAAGTGGCTGCGGTTCAACGAGGCCGCGCAGGGTGCCGGCACGCGCACCGACCGCCGCACGATCGTCAGCTACGTGCGCGGCGCCTGGTCGCGCACCACCGACGACCTGGAGGATCGGGTCGTCAGCGCCTTCCTGCGCCCCCGCGCGACGTGGAGCGGCATCGTGCTCCGCTACGAGAACGGCGTGGATCGCCCGGTCAGCCTGTGCCGCTTGTTCTTCATCAAAGGCACAAGTGTCGCATCGGGGGACGTCAGCGACCTGTGCCTGCTGGAGCGTTCGGCGCTCGACCTGCGTGACCTGGAGCCGTTCGCGCGCACCGGCCTGGAGACCCGCAAGGTCAAGGCGGCGTTCGGTGACGCGGTCGTCACGTCCGGCGGGGCGCACGCCCGGTTCTACGCCCGGCTGCGCAGCCTGTTCGGCATCGCCCACGAGGGCGCGCTGCAGCTGCTGCACAAGACCCAGTCGGCCAAGAGCCTCGACAGCCTCGACCAGCTGTTTCGCGACTACATGCTCGAGCGCCCCACCACCTTCGACCTCGCGGATACGGCCGTCACGCAGTTCGGCGAACTGCGCGACGCTCACGACCGCGTCGTGCAACTGCGGATGCAGCGCGACCTACTCCTGCAGCTGCGCACGGCCTCGCAGGAGTACGACCGCGCGCTGGAGTCCGCGTCGGCGGCGGGGGCGTTGGCCGAGGCCGTCGGCCCCTATCGCGTGCGACGCGGGCTCGATCTGACCCGCGCCGAAATCGCCGCGGCGACAGAACGAATCGGCGGCCTGTCCCTCGATGCGGAGCGGGCCGAGGGCGCCGCGACGGCGGCGGAGGAGGACTGGGAACGGGCGCAGCGGCGCACCCGCGATCTCGGCGGCACGGAGGCCGAGCACCTGCAACAGCGCATCGGCTCGGCCCGCGAGGCGCTCGCCGCGACGCAGCGCCGGTGGGGCGCGCTGCAGCAGCAGCTGCGCTCGGCGGGGATCGAGCACGCGCCCGCGACCGGCGCCGAATTCACCGAGCTGCTCGCGCAACTCGACGCGGCACCGGAGCCGGTCGCGGCCGGGCCGACGCACGCGCAGCACGAGCGCTACGTCACTGCCCGACGGGAGGTCGAGGGCCTGGAGGCCGAGATCCGCTCCCTGCGCACGAGCGGCACGACGGTGCCCGAGCGACTCCTGCACGTGCGGCGGCGCGTCGCCGACGCGGTGGGAGTGCCGCCGTCGGCGTTGCCGTTCGCGGCCGAACTCATCGACGTCAAAGACGAATTCGCGCAGTGGGCCGGCGCGATCGAGCGGGTGCTGCGCCCGTTCGCGCTGACGATGCTCGTGCCCAGCCAGCACCTGGGCGCGGTGCGACGGTGGGTCGACACCGAGCACCTGGCGATGCGGTTCGTCTTCGAGGAGGTGAGCCGGGACGCGCCGCCGCCGCGGCCCGCCTCCACCGATCGCTCGCTCGTGCACCGCGTGCGCGTGGCGCCGGGGCCATTCGGTGACTGGCTCGCCGGTCGGCTCTGCGAGCGCTTCGACCTCGCGTGCGTCGATCACCCCGACGAGCTGGCCGCGTACCCGCGGGCGGTGACGATCCGCGGCCAGATCCGGTCGCGGACACGCTATGAGAAGGACGACCGGCTACGCATCGACGATCGCGCCCACTGGGTGCTCGGCGACCGCGAGGGCAAACTCGAGGCGCTCGTGCAGCGGCTGGGGCAGGTGCGAGCCGAGCTGGAGTCGGCGCGGGTGCAGGTGGAGTCGGCCGAAAGCGCGCAGCGCGCGGCCTATCAGCGCCACGCGGCGGTCGAGGCTATCCGCGCCCATGTCTGGGTGGACGTCGATCGCGATGCGGCCAGCGCGGAGGTGGACAGACTGCACCGGGCGCTGGAGGCGCTGACGAGCGACGCGGGAGATCTGCAGTCGGCGCTGCGCGACGAGCAGGCGGCCCGGGCGGAACGCGACGCTGTGCGGGAGGCCCGCGACGAGATCCGGCTCGCGCTGCGGCAGGCGCGGCAGGGCCGAGACGACCTGGTGGACGCGGCCGACGAGACCGACACGCGCATCGCCGCGGGGGAGGTTGCGCCGGTCGACGAGGCGACGTGGGCGGCGCTCGACGTGCGGTTCCGACGGGTGCAACGCCGCATCACGCGAACGAACATCGCCGACGTGGGCCACGACGTCCTGCGCCAGCTGCAGCGGGAACGCGATGCTGCTCTGGAGAGTTCGCGGACCGCCTCCGGGGTGGTGACGTCGCTGTCCACTCGCTTCTCTGAGCGCTGGCCCGCGGTGGCGGCCGACCTCGTGCCGGGGGTGGCGGACCGTGGCGGCTACCTGGAGATCCTCGACGGGATCGTCGCGCACGGCCTGCCCGAGCACGAGGCGACGTTCCTGCGGCTACTGCGGGAGCGCTCTCGCGACATGATCGGCGAGTTGGTCAGCGACATCCTCGCCGCGCCGCGCGAGATCGAGGACCGGGTCGGGCCGGTCAACGCCTCGCTGCGGCGTTCGCCGTTCGATGACGACCGGTGGCTGCGGCTGCGGGTCAAGACCCGCCGCAGCGAGACCGTCACGGCCTTCATCGCCGACCTGCGCTCGGTCGCCGAGGGCAGTTGGGGCGAGCAGGATCTGGCGACCGCCGAGCGCCGGTTCGCAACGCTGGCCGACCTCATGGGGCGGCTGGCCTCCAGCGAGCACGCCGACCGGGTGTGGCGCACGCAGTGCCTCGACACGCGGCTGCACGTGACGTTCCTGGCCGACGAGGTCGACGAGCACGGCCAGGCTCGCGCCACCTACGACTCCGGCGCGGCGATGTCGGGCGGCCAGCAGCAGAAGCTCGTCGTGTTCTGCCTGGCCGCAGCGCTGCGTTACCAGCTCGCCGACCCCGACGAGGCCTACCCGCGCTACGGCACGATCGTGCTCGACGAGGCCTTCGACAAGGCCGACACCCGCTACACGCGGATGGCGCTAGACATCTTCGCCGAGTTCGGCTTCCATCTCGTGCTCGCCACCCCACAGAAGCTTCTGCAGACGATCGAGCCGTACGTCGGCGGGGCGACGTCGGTGGAGAATCCGACGCGTCGACGCTCGCAGATCGCGAACATCTCTTGGACCGCAAGTGACCTGGAGACCTAAACGTGACCATAACTATGGCTCAGATTCTGCGACTGGCCTGACTGGACCATAACTATGGTTAAGTATGGTTGTGGATGCCGATCTGGACCTCAGCTCCGGCGAGTCGATGACCCTGGAGTTCAAGCGCCACCGTTCCAAGGCAGACCTGCCGGAGAGCGAACTCATCGAGACCGTCGTGTGCCTGGCCAATGGTCGGGGTGGTCGACTCGTCCTCGGCGTGGAAGACGACGGAACAGTCAGCGGCTTCGGGCCACTGCCGGCACCGCATGCGCAGTTGGCGGCGCTCATCCTCAACCGCACTCGCCCGAATGTCCCGGTCGATGTCGAGTCACGCGAGATCGACGGCAAGACCGTCGTGGTGATCACGGTTCCAGACATGGATCGAGTGGTGGGAACCTCAGCCGGCACCTATAAGCGTCGAGCGCTGCGTTCGGACGGCAGGCCTGAGTGCGTGCCCTACCTGCCTGAAGAGATGCTCTCGGCCGGGCTTTTCGCGGCACGGCAGGACTACGCGGCACTCCCCGCCGGACGACTCGACATGACTGACCTCGATTCGGCCGAGTTCGACCGCTTTCGTTCGATGTGTGCTCGCGACCACGGTGACCGTGTCCTCTCAGAACTGGATGATGTGGAGATCTGTCGCGCGTTGCGCGTGCTGGACACCGGCTCCATGCATCCCCGGCCCACGATCGGTGCGGTCCTCCTCTTCGGACGGCCCGACGCGCTTCAGCTCGTCGTCCCGACTGCCCAGGCGCAGTTCCACGTCCGAGGGGATGACGATGCCCTACGTCGCAACGAGTTTTTCAGCGGCCCGTTGTTCGCATCTTTCGACTGGTTCGAACGCCACATCGCCGCCGCGAATGATGAGCAGGAACTGATGGTCGGTTTCCTGCGGGTGAGTCTGCCGAGAGTGTCGCCGGACGTAGCCCGGGAGGCGGTTGCTAACGCCCTCGTGCACCGCGACTACACCGAGATGGGAGCTATCCGGGTGACACTCACTTCCGACGCGGTGACGGTCGCTAGTCCCGGTGGGTTTCCTCGGGGCGTGACCGTGCAGAACCTGCTGGACACGTCGATTCCGCGAAGCCCCATCCTGGCTGATGCGTTTCGCCGGGCCGGCCTGGTGGATAGGGCCGGTAGAGGGATCAGCCGCATGTTCCGGGCGCAGCTGCTCGCTGGGCGCGAGGCACCCGTCTATGCGCGCAGCGACTCGGCGTCGGTGATTGTCGACATACCGACCGCGGACGCGGATCTGCAGATGGTGCGGTTCGTCGTGGCTTACGAGGACGGGGCTGCTCGAAGCCTTCCACTGCTGCAGATCCGCATCCTGCACGCGTTGCGTCAGGGTGGGCGTCTGAGGGCCTCCGAGCTTGCAGACGGCCTCGGCGTCGCGTTGCCGACCGTGACTGCTGCCGCGACGCGACTTGTGGAGCGAGGTTTGGCGGAGCAGGTCGGCGCCGGCCGGACGCGTGCCTACATGGTGGGGGCGGCCTTTTATGCCGCCGCAGAGGACCACAGCGCCTATGTCCGCGTCCGTGCGGCGGATCCGGTGCAGCAGAAGCACATGATCTTGCAGTACGTGACCGCCTATGGGCGCATCACTCGCAGGCAAGTCATGGAACTGTGTGCGGTGGAGGTGTCCCAGGCGCGCAGCCTGCTGCGTCAGCTGGTCGATGAGGGTGACTTGGTTCTCGTCGGTGAGCGTCGCGCCTCACACTATGTCGCGTCCGAAACCGCCGGTAGTAGCCAGTGATCACGGTCGACGAGGCGCGGGCGGTGGCCCGCAAGAAGCTGGAGGCGCGGCTCGGCGAGTGGGCCGGTTTGGTCGCCGCAGGCGCGCCTTCGCCGGCTGTGTCGATCGCGCTGAAACCGCCCTCGGAGCGGCAGATGCTGGCCGACGAAGCGGCGGCCGAGGCGTGGGCTCGGGAGTGGGCGGCGCTGCAGCCGGCCGACGGGGTCGAGGTCGACTGGGAGGTGCGGGCCTGGCGCAGCATCGGCCGGCAGCGGGTGCCGGTGCGCGTGCGATTGGCCGACGCCGACGCGACCGCGTCGTTCGCCGGCGGTGCGCCGCAGGCCGACTGGAGCCGGTTGCGGGAGCGCGCGGAGCGAATCGCCACCCGCTTCGGCGCGTCGGAGGCCGTGAGTTCCGTCGTCCGTCGTCGGGCCCGCGACCTCCTGGCCCTCGAGGAGGGCCGTTTCGCGCAGGTCGTCGACGTCGCGGCGTGGATCATCGATCACCCCGTCACCGGCTACCGCCCGCGTCAGGTGCCCGTGCGCGGCGTGGACTCCAAGTGGCTCGGCCGGCACCGGCAGCGCGTCGCCGACCTCGTGACCGCGGTCACCGGCTCCGCGGATCTGGGCCTGGTGGAGGCGGATCCGCTCGTGCGGCTACGCATTCTCGACGACGCCCTCGCGGTGGGCGGGCCCACGGACATCGCCGCGCCGGCAGCCCAGCTCGCAGACCTGCCGCTGCGTCCGCAGGGCGTCTTCATCATGGAGAACCGGGAGACGGTGCTCGCGATGCCGCGGTGGCCGGGGGCGGTGGCGATCCACGGCTCCGGCTACGCGGTGAGCGTGGTTGCGGCGCTGCCGTGGGTGCGCTCGGCGCGGGTGCTGTACTGGGGCGACCTCGACTCCAACGGCTTCGCGATCCTCGGTCACCTGCGCGCCGGACTGCCCGACGCCGTCTCCGTGCTCATGGACTCTCGGACGCTCTATGCGCACAGAGATCTGTGGGTTGCCGAGTCGGTTCCGGTGCGGGGAGAGCTGCCGGAGCTGACGCACACGGAGACGGCGGCGCTGGCCGCGCTGCGCGACGAGGGCGATGTGCGCCTAGAGCAGGAGCGGGTGCCCTGGGCCTACGCGCTCGCGGAGTTGCGGGCGGCGTGGGGTGCCGGGTCGAGCCCCGGGTGGTCAGGACGTCAGCAGGGCGGCGCGGGCGAGTCGGCGCGCGGCGGGCGTGGCGCGGCCGTCGGCGTCGAAGCCGTCGCACGCCTCGACGACGGTCCAGACCGTCTCGGTGGCGGCCAGGGCGGTCTCCAGGGAGAAGCCGGTGCTGAGCCGGTACAGCCCGAGCCGCGGGAGGAGCCGCGGCGCGAGGCCGGTGAACGCTTCGTGGGCGGGCTGATCGCCGGCGACGAGGAGTAGCGCGAGCGCGGCGATGGCGGTGTCGTCGCGCGTCCGGCGGGTGGTCAGGCCGTCGGCGATGAAGCGCCACAACCGAACCGGCGCGACGGCGGCATCGCGACCGGCTCGGGTGGCGTAGAGGCGACTGCTCTGCTTGCGGGCGAGCCCGAGGGCGACGGCGGCGCGGAGGCGGTCGGCGGGCCACTGCGCGGCCGCGGCCGGCTCGTCGAGGGCGAACAAGGCGTCGGGCTCCGGCGCGGGCGAGGCGGCGCCGGGCACCGGCAGGCCGGCACCGAGTGCCTGGACGAGGGTGCTCCACGGGCGGGTCACCGCCTCCGCCTCCTCGCGGCTCAGGCCGGCGAACAGATCGGCGCGGGGTGCGCCCGGGGGCCAGCCGACGATGTCGAGCTGCGCCGCGGCCGCGAGGTCATCGAGGATCGGGAGGACTTCCGTCTCCTCGGCGACGTCGACGAGGTGTGCGAACGCCGGTGCGAGACGGGGATTGTCGACGAGCAAGGAG
>JBDIAM010000132.1:0-9165 GCA_039812445.1 Piscicoccus intestinalis
CTCCAGCTCGGCGACGTCGAGGTGAGCCAGACCGAGGCCCGCACGCGCGCCACCGTCGCGCTGCTCGTCGACACGTCGTTCTCCATGATCATGGAGGGCCGCTGGGTGCCGATGAAACGCACCGCGCTCGCCTTGCACCACCTGGTCAGCACGCGGTTCCGCGGCGACCAGCTCGAGCTCGTCTCGTTCGCCCGGCACGCCCGCACGCTGCCGATCGACGAGCTCGTCGGGCTCGACGGCACGTGGCAGCAGGGCACCAACCTGCACCACGGGCTCATGCTCGCGGGCCGGCACTTCCGGCGGCACCCGCACACCCAGCCGGTGCTGCTCGTCGTCACCGACGGCGAGCCGACCGCCCACCTCGCGGCCGACGGGGAGGCGATCTTCGACTACCCGCCGAGCGACCTCACGCTCGCCCTCACGGTGCGCGAACTCGACGCGATCCACCGGCTCGGGGCGCGCACGACGTTCTTCCGGCTCGGCGACGACCCCGGCCTGGCCAGGTTCGTCGACGCCATGGCCCGCCGCGTCGACGGGCAGGTCGTCGCGCCCGACCTCGACGACCTCGGGGCCGCCGTCGTCGGCAGCTACCTGTCCGGCCGGTGGGGCCGCTGGGGTCAGGACCCGGACGAACAGATGTGGCCGGCCTAACGCGCCCTGTCCCCCGTCGGATGGACTGTCCAATCGATGGGGTTGCGGCAGTCTTTCGTCGAAACGTCAGTGACACAATCGATCTCACGTTCCGGCGGGGCTGGGAAAGGACACTGGACATGCGTGAGACGCGCGCGGCGGACGGCGAACCGGGGGCCGGCGGCTGCCGCTACCCCAGTCCGCCCCCGACAGCCGCCGACGGCTCGGGAACGTCGCCCCGCTCGGGGCACGAGCGGCGCGCGCAGCGGTACCTTTCGATCATGCTGACGAGCGCGGGACCCGAACGAACGTTGTACCCACCGGCCTTGCGGCCGTAGGGGATTGCCGATGCTCCGCCGCGACGGCCCGGACGGCGGGGTCGCCGTCGGGTTCGTCGACGACCACCCGGTGGTCCTGCAGGGCGTCGTGCACCACCTGCGCGCCGCGCTGCCGGAGATCACCGCGACCCACACCGCCTCCGATGTCGCGGGGCTGGTGGCCGGGCTGGGCGCCTCCGGGCGCATCGACCTCGTCGTGCTCGACATCCAGCTCGGCGACCGCAGCGTGCCCGAGCACAATGTCGCGGCGCTGCGCCGGCACGGCGCGCGCGTGCTGCTGTACTCCCAGGAGACCCGCGCCAGCGTCGTCGCCCGCTGCCTGCAGGCCGGGGCGTTCGGCATCGTCAGCAAGAGCGAGCCGCTGGACGTCGTGACGGAGGCGGTGCGCTGCGTGCTGCGCGGCGAGCCGCACCTCAACGCCGACTGGGCCGCCGCGATCCGCGCCGACACCCAACGGCAGCAGCCGACGTTCGCGCCGCGGGAGGAGGAGGCGCTGCGGCTGTACGCCCTCGGGCTGCCGGTCACCTCCGTCGCCACGCGGATGTACGTGGCGCCGGCCACCGTCAAGGAGTACCTGCTGCGGGTGCGCCGCAAGTACGCCGACGCCGGCCGGGACGCCACCTCGAAGACCGACCTGCTGTTCCGGGCCATCGAAGATGGACTCATCGACCCGCCGCGGCCCCGCTGAGACGGCGCCCATCGACCGCCTGGCGTTCCAGTACCTCGGGGTGGGCGTCGCGGTCTTCCTCGTGCTCAACCTGTCGGTCACGCTGCGCAACAACGTCGTCAAGGCCGGCATCTACCCGACGTGGGTGGCGGTGCTCGGCTGCGTTCTCGCGGTGCTGGCCACCGTCTGCTACCTGGTCGGCTGCGCCCGCGGGCGACCGTCGGGGGTGCGCACCCGCGCCCTCGCGCCACTGTGCCTGGCGATGATGGCCGCGCACGTCGTCGCGCTCGCCGTGACGGGAACACGGTTGGGCCGCAACGACTTTCCGCCGCTGCTGCACTGGATGGGCGCGGGGGTGACGTGCGCGGTGGCGCCCTGGGGCGTGCGCGGCAGCCTCGTGCTGCTGGCCGGTTACGCACCCGGCTACCTGTACGTGCGCAGCCGCGCCCTCGACTGGCCGCACGCGCTCACCGAGGCGCTCGTGTTCACGGTGGCGGCGCTGACGTTCACGCTCATCGTCAGCCTCATGACGCGGGCGGTCCGCGAGCTGAGCGGGGTCGCCGCGCGGGTCGCCGCCGAACGCGCCCGCAGCGAACAGGCGGCGGCCGCGGCCTTCGAGCGCACCCGCTGGGACGCGCTCGTGCACGACAAGGTGCTCGGCGCGCTCCGGCTCGCCGCGACCGCAACGACCCGCGAGCACCGGCACGCGGCGGCGGCGCTGGCCACCGACGCGCTCGCCGCCCTCGACGGCCACGCCGACCGGCTCCCCGACGGCCCCGCGCCGACCCTGACGCGGCTGGCCCGCGACCTCGATCTCGACGCCGACATCGACGTGCAGGCCACGGGCGGCGACCCGCTGGTGCTGGAGGCGGTGACCGCGGCGGCCGCCGAGTGCGTGACGAACGTCGCGCGCCACTCCGGCCAGCAGCGCGTGCGGGTGCACGGGTTCGTGCACCCGCACCGGGCCCACGTCACCGTGCACGATCACGGCCGGGGCTTCGAGGCGGCCGCCGCGCGCCGGCGCTCGGGCCTGCGCACCTCGGTCACGGGCCGGATGCGCAGCGTCGGCGGCACCGCGCGGGTCGACTCCGCGCCGGGGTGGGGCACGACGGTCGTGCTGGAGTGGCGCGCGGACGCGGACCGCGGGGAGCCGCTGCTGCTGTGGCCCGCGCGCACGTTCGCGCCGATGGTCGCGATGGGCGCCGCGGTCGCCGCGTTGAACATCGCCCTCGGCCTCGACCGCCCGGTGCCGTTCGCGTGGGCGCCCACGCCGTACGTCGTCGCGGCCGTGATCATCGTCGCCGGACTGGCCACCGTCGTGCTGCCGGTGCGCTCCCGCTGGTGGTTCGCGTGGCTCGCGGTGATGGTCTGCGCCCCGGCGGTCATCGCGGCGGGCACGACCGTCTACGGCGCCACCGACTGGCGCTACTGGACGGTCGGGGCGATCATGCCCGCCCTCGCCTGCGCGGCCTTCCGGCACCGGGGCCGGTTCGCCGCCGCCGCGGCCGTGGGCTCACTCGCGCTCCTCGTGGCCGTCGAGGCCGCCACCGGACGCGCCTCGCTGGCTCCGGTGTTCGGGCACTACCCGGTGCTGTTCGGCACGATCGTCATCGGCTGCCTGGCCCGTAAGGGGCTGGATCGGGGCACGGCGCGGATCAACGCCGACATGAACGTGCTCGCGCAGATCCAGGCGCAGCAGGCCCGGCACGCCGCCGCCGAGGCCGAGGGCCGGCGCCGCCGCGAACAGCTCGACAGCAGCGTCGCGCCGATGCTCGTGCGGGTGGCGCGCCAGGAGGCGCTGGGCCCGGCGGACCGGCTCCGGGCCGGGCTGCTCGAGGCCGGTGCCCGCGACCTCATCACGGCGCCCGCGCTGGCCACCCCGGCGGTGGCGCGCGCCGCGGCCGCCGCCCGCGCCCGCGGCGTCTTCGTGACGATGAACGCCGACGAGGGCCCGCGCCTCGAGGTGATCGAGCGGCTCCTGCCGGCGGTGCTGACGCTGCTGCCGGAGTCGGTGCGGGTGCGGGTCACGGTCGAGACCCGCACCGACGGGCACCCCCGCGCGAGCATCAGCATCGTCGGCCCGCTCGCTCCGAGCGTCGCGAGCGCGGTCGCGCAGGCCGCCTACGACGCCTGTGCCGCCTGCACCTCCCGTGCCGCCGGCGGCCCCCGCGGCACGGCAACCGTCTGCGAGGTCACCGCCGACGACCTCACGGTGCTCATCACCCTCACCCCGAAGGCCGCGTGGCCCGCCGGGGCGCCGCGTCACAGCGGGTCGATGACGTAGAGGTGGTCGCCGGTGCTGACCTGGTCGTCGGCGACGGCGGAGGGCGCGCCGAACCGCTTGAAGTTCGTGACGATGACGGGGGTGGTGAGCGAGTAGCCGGCCGCTTCGATGGCGGCGGGGTCGAACCGCAGCAGCGGGGCGCCGGCCTCGACGGCGTCGCCCTTGGCGACCAGCGTCTCGAAGCCCTGCCCCTTGAGCATCACGGTGTCGATGCCGACGTGGATGAGCACCTCCGCCCCGGAGTCGGCGCGCACGGCCACCGCGTGCCCCGTGGGGAAGACGAGCATGACGGTGCCGCTCACCGGCGAGTGCACGGTCGTCGACGTCGGGCGGATCGCGATGCCCGGGCCGATCATCGCCTGCGCGAACACCGGGTCCTCCACCTCCGCCAGGGCGACGATCCGCCCGTCCAGCGGGGCGCGCACGAGGGTCTGGGCGACCTCGTCGGCCGGATCCGCGGCGGGAGCCGGCGCCTCGGCCGACTCGACCGAATCGGCTGACTCGACCGTCTCGGCGGGCGTCGGCTCGGTCGGCTGCGTCGGCTCGGCCGCAGGCCGCCCGAAGACCCGGCCGAACCCTCGCATGCTCGTCCGCAGGTGCTTCTTCACGTGACACTCCGTCCGGTCGCTGGTTCCGGGCCGAGACTCGCGCGGGGGTTCCGCACAGAACACGTGGCGGCCGCGTCCCTACACTCGGTTGACGGCACGATAGCCACACCCCGGGGAGTTTTCCGGGAAATGTCCCGCTGGGGAGGGGTTTCGCCGATGTCCTTGGTCTCCGAGATCGCCGCTGGCGTCGTCCTGCTCGACGGGGGCCTGGCCACCCGGCTGGAGGCCCGCGGCCACGACCTGTCCGACTCCCTGTGGTCGGCGCGGCTGCTGCTGGAGCAGCCGCAGGAGGTGCGGGCCGCGCACGCCGACTTCTTCGCCGCCGGCGCGCGGGTGGCGATCACCGCCTCCTATCAGCTCAGCGAGACGGGTCTGCGGGCCGCCGGCCGCGACGCCGGCGCGCTCGAACCGGCCCTGCGACGCAGCGTGACGCTGGCGCGCGAGGCGGCCCGAGAGACCGAATCCGACGATCCCCGACCGCGGTTCGTCGCCGCGAGCGTCGGGCCCTACGGCGCGGCGCTGGCCGACGGCTCGGAGTACCGCGGCGACTACGGCCTCACGGTCGCGCAGCTGCGCGCGTGGCATCGGCCGCGCCTGGAGATCCTCGCCGACGCCGGCGCCGACGTGCTCGCCCTGGAGACGGTGCCCTGCCTCGCGGAGGCCGAGGCGCTCGTCGCCGAGGTCGACCGCTTGGGTGTGCCGGCGTGGCTGTCGATGACCCCCGACGGGGCGCGCACCCGTCTCGGCGAGCCCCTGGGCGCGGCGTTCGCGATCGCCGCGTCGAGCAGGCACGTCGTCGCCGTCGGCGCCAACTGCTTCGACCCGGGCGGCGCCGCCACGGTGCTGACGGAGGCGGGCCGCGCCGCCCCGGGGCTGCCGCGGCTGCTGTATCCGAACAGCGGCGAGACCTGGGACGCCCGGGCGCGGCGCTGGACCGGCTCCCCGACGATCGGCGCGGCCGCCGCCGCGGCCTGGGTGGCGGGCGGTGCTCGGCTCGTCGGCGGCTGCTGCCGCGTCTCCCCCGAGCTCATCGCCGCGATGAAGAAGGGGCTGACCGAGGGGCGACCGAGCGGCTGACCGACGAGCCGGTCGACGAGCCGACCCGCGGGCCGAGCGCAACGTGATCGAAAGCGCTCGCCAACCCTCCCGCCCGGTTAGGCTGCGCGCACGAGTCCGGTAGTGGCGCCGAACTTTCCGGCCGCCTGTGGGGTGGCGGCGCGACGGGTCCGCCGGTCGGGGCGACGTGAGGTATCGAGGTGAGGATCGTGCGTCGAGCACTGCGTTGGATCGTGGCCGCCGCGACCGCGACCGTTGTCGTCACCGGCTCCGGGCTGGCGGGCGCGTCGACCGATCTGGGCGCCCCGGGCGGGCTCGGCAGCCACACCAGCGCCGAGCAGGAGCCGGTCACGCTGCGGGTGGCGACCGTCGACAACCCCGACACCGAGCGGCTGCGGGCACTCAGCGACGTCTTCACCCAGGCGAACCCCGACGTGCACATCGAGTGGACGACCGCCACCGAGAATTCGCTGCGGCAACGGGTCTCGACCGACGTCGCGACGGGGGCGGGCCGCTACGACGTCGTCTCCGTCGGCGCCTACGAGGTGCCGATCTGGGCGCAGCGCGGCTGGCTGCAGCCGCTGCACATGCCCGCGGACTACGCGATCGACGACATCCTGCCCTCGGTGCGGGCCGAGCTCTCCCACGACGGGCAGCTGTACGGCGGCCCCTTCTACGGCGAGTCGACGTTCACGATGTTCCGCACGGACCTGTTCGCGCAGGCCGGGCTGCAGATGCCCGCGCAACCGACGTGGGAGTGGCTGGGGCAGGCCGCGCAGCGCATCCGCGAGACCGGCACCGACGTCAACCCGATCTGCCTGCGCGGGGAGCCCGGGTGGGGCGAGAACGTCGCGCTCGTCACGGCCATGGCCAACTCGTTCGGGGCGCGGTGGTTCGACCTGCAGTGGCGCCCGCAGTTCGACGGCCCGCAGTGGGCGCAGGCGCTGAACACCTACGTCGCCCTGCTGCGCGGCTACGGCCCGCCGAACGCCGCCGACCTCGGCTACCAGGACAACCTCGATCTGTTCCGCAAGGGGCGCTGCGCGATCTGGGTCGACTCCACCGCGGCGGCCTCCACTCTGGTCAACCCGAACGCCTCCGCGGTCTCCGCGCAGGTGGGGTTCGCACCGGCTCCGGGCACGGGCGGCCCGAAGCGCAGCAACTGGCTGTGGGCGTGGTCGCTCGGGATCTCGCGCAACTCGCGGCATCCGCAGGCGGCCCAACGCTTCGTCGCGTGGGCGACCTCCCCGCAGTACGCGCAGCTCGTCGCGACCGCCTACGGCTGGGCGTACGTGCCGCCCGGCACCCGCGCCTCGCTGTACCGCGACCCGCGCTATCTGGCGGCGGCCCCGTTCGCGCCGCTGGTGCTCGCGGAGATCCAGGCGGCCAACCCCGACGACCCGACCGCCGAGCAGGTGCCCTACCGCGGCATCCAGTACGTGGCGATCCCGCAGTTCCCCGGCATCGCGGGGGCCGTCGGGTCGCGCTTCGCCAAGGCCGTCGCCGGCGAGATCACCCCGCAGGAGGCCCTGGCGAACGCCCAGTGGGTCACCACGCAGGTCGTCGGGCGCGCGCAGTTCATCCAGCAGGACTAGGTCGAAGGGACAGTCGTGACGACCATCGAGCCGGGCGAACCGGACCTCACGAGGCGCATCGCCGCGATGGATCCCGAGCAGCTGCCGGTCGCCGACCACGAGCTGCACGGCTGGCGGCACTTCGCGGGTCTGTACGCGGCCGAACACGTCGCCGCCACCGAGTTCGTCATCGGCGCCACGT
This sequence comes from Piscicoccus intestinalis, assembly GCA_039812445.1. Taxonomy (GTDB): domain Bacteria; phylum Actinomycetota; class Actinomycetes; order Actinomycetales; family Dermatophilaceae; genus Kineosphaera; species Kineosphaera intestinalis_A. The sequence goes on from JBDIAM010000132.1 coordinate 7,360, forward strand.
TCGTGGCGATGGGCGCGGGCGTGCGCGACGTGCTCGTCGGGCTGCTCATCGGCAACGCGCTGGCCGTCGCCTCGTACTGGCTCATCACGACCCCCATCGCCGTGCAGGCGCGGCTGAGCCTGTTCACCTACCTGCACAAGATCGCCGGCGACTCGATGGCGCGGATCTACAACGTCGCGACGATGCTTGTCTTCGGCACGATCGCCGCGGCGATGATCACCGTCTCCGCGACGGCCGTCCGGGTGCTGTTCGCGATCCCCGCACAGACCCAGGCCTACCCGACGAGCCTGGCGTTCGTCGGGGTGTGCATCGCGGTCGGCGCGATCGTCGTGCTCGTCGCCGCCTACGGCTTCGGCGTGCTCGCCGACTTCGCGACGACGTGCGCGCCGTGGCTCATGGTGATGTTCACGGTCGGCGGCATGGTGCTCATCCCCGCGCTCGCCGAGTCGCTCACCGGGTACACGACGCTGTCGGGCTTCTCCGACTTCGTCGACATCGCCGGCGCGAGCGTCTGGACGGGCGTCACCGCCGCCGGCCAGCCCGGAGTCGGTGTGCTCGAGGTCGCCGGATACGCCTGGGCCGCGAACACGTTCTCGCACTTCGGCCTCATCGACATGGCGTATCTGCGCTACGCGAAGAAGACGTCGTACGGCCTGGCGACGTCGACCGGCATGCTGTTCGGCCACTACGTCGCGTGGATCTCGGCCGGGCTCATGGGCGCGGCGACGGCGGCGATCACCGTGCAGAGCATCGCGGTGCTCGACCCCGGTGAGGTGGCCTATTACGCGCTGGGGGCCACCGGCTTCGTCATCGTCATCGTCGCCGGGTGGACGACGGCCAACGCCAACCTCTACCGGGCGGGGCTGGCGGCGCAGGCGGTGATGCCGCGCCTGTCGCGCTCCCGCGTGACGCTCGTGGTCGGCATCGTCGTCGTCATCGTCAGCTGCTTCCCGGTCGTCTTCCGCAACTACCTGCCGCTGGTCACGTGGTCGGGGCTGCTGCTCGTGCCGGTGGGCGGCATCGTCTTCGCCGAGCACCACGTGCTGCCGCGGCTGGGCATGACCCGGTTCTGGGCCAGCTACCAGGGGCTGCGGCACAACGTGCCGGCGCTGGGCACGTGGGCGCTGGCGATCGTGTTCGCGGTGGTGCTCAACCTGCTCGGCGTCATCCCGTACGTCTTCTTGTTCCTGCCGACGTGGGCGCTCGCGATCGTCGTCTACACGCTGTGGGCGCGGGCTCGCGGGGCGGGCCGCGACTACCGCGAGCAGGAGGCCGCCGAGCGCGACTTCACCGACGCGGTGCGCGACTACCAGGCCGAACAGGCCCGCGCCCGCGGCTACGTCGGGCAGCCCAAGGACCGCTCGGCGCTGACGATCGCGATCCGCACGATCTGGGCGCTCGCGCTGATCGTCCCCGCGATCCTGGGCTGGCGGGTGCTGTTCGACTCGCCGGAGCTGTACACCTACTTCGTCAACCGCGAGCTGTTCTACGACGTGACGATCTGGTGCACGGTGGTCTACTTCGTCTTCGCATGGTGGGACCTGCGCCGCGGCAACGCCCTGCGCCGCCGCCACGAACGCGCCCGCCGCCTCGAGCAGGCCGAGCGCCGAGTGCCCTACTGAGGGTTCCCGGCCTCTCGGCGGGGCCGGAACCTCGGCCTCTCGACGGGTCGAGACGAGAATGGCTTACATACTCGTCTCCCGGGCCGTGGCACCCCGGCAACACCGCAGGTCAGGAGCGCGCCGAGATCGATCGGATCCGAGTATGTAAGCCATTCTCGTCTCGGCGCCGGTCCGGCGTGCGCCG
>JBDIAM010000133.1:0-9149 GCA_039812445.1 Piscicoccus intestinalis
CCGAAGGCCGTGTTGGATAGCCCGAAGGCCTCCTTCACCTCCGGGTAGCGCGGCAACAGGCCGCTGAACAGCACGCCGTTGGTGAAGAACATGAGCGAGACGCCGAGCTGAGCGCGCTTCGGCGAGAGAGTGGAGGGCACCGGACGACGGTATGGACTCACATGATCACGTGCAACGACCGTCTCAGGGCGAAATGATCACTGGGGCCGGCAGCTCGGAGCCGGTGCGGCTGCGCCCCCTGACGGCGGCCGACGACGAGCTGCTGCGGGCTGCGACGCACATGAACGTCAACTGGGCCGGCCAGGAGCGCCTCACGTATCGCGACCTCGACACCCTGCCCGACCTCGCGCACTACTGCCGGCTGCGGCCCGAGCGCGGCGACTTCGGCCTCGTCGCGACGCGGCCGGGCATCGGGGCGGACGACGGCGCGGACGACGGCGCGGTCGTCGGCGTCGTCTGGCTGCTGTTCCTGCCCGCCGCCGACCCCGGCTACGGCTTCGTCGCCGCAGACGTGCCGGAGCTGAGCCTGTGCGTGTGGTCGGGGTACCGCGGGCGGGGCCTCGGTCGGCTCCTGCTGAGCGCGGCGTTGGGCGAGGCGCGCGAGCGGGGTATCGCGCGGGTCAGCCTCAGCACCGAGGACGGCAACCCCTCGGTCGTGCTGTATCGGGCGCTCGGGTTCGAGCCGGTGCCCGACTCGGCCGACGGCACGTTCGCCGTCGATCTCTGAGCGCGGGCCGCACCGGAGGCGGTCCGTTCGCCACTGCGGTTCGTTCGCCACTGCGGCGCCCGCGGCGAGCGCCTAGGGTGACGCACGTGAGTGAACTCGTTCTCATCGCCAACGCCTCCGACGGCACGATCAGTTCGCTGCGGCTGCACCGCGGCGAGAGCCCGCGGCTGGAGGTGCTCACCACCACCGAGGGCCTCACCGGCTGCGGCACGTTCGCCGTCGACACGCGCCGCGACCTCGTGCACGCCGCGTACAAGGGCGACCCGCCCGGCATCGCGACGCTGCGGCTGAACCGCGAGACCGGCGAGCTGCGCGAGGTGTCGCGCCGCGGTGTCGAGAGCTCGATGACCTACCTGTCGCTGACGGCCGGCGGCACCCTGCTGCTCGGCGCGTCGTACGGCGGCAACGTCGGTGGCACCTGGCCCGTGCGCGTCGACACCGAGCCCGACGCTGGGCCGGACTCCCAGCCCGGGCTGGGGGAGCCGGTGGCCCGTATCGAGCACCGCAACCTGCACTGCGTCGTGCCGTCCGACGCGCCGGAGGGGACCGACTCCGCGCCGACGGTGGCGTACTTCGTCGCCCTCGGGGACGACCTCATCGCACAGTACAGTGTGGAATCCGACGGTGCGCTCACGCCGCTCGACCCGCCGACCGTGGCCGCTCCCGCCGGCTCCGGGCCGCGCCACCTCCTGCTCGACGGTGACAACGCCTACCTCGTCACCGAGTACTCCGGCGAACTCATCCGGTTCGCCCGAGGCTCGGACGGCGCCTTGTCGGCGTGTGAGTCGGTCGTCGTCGTCGACCCCGAGCAGGGCCTGGCGCACAGCCGGTACGGGGCCGACCCGACTCAGGAGCACCTCATCTGGGGCGCCGACGTGCACCGCGCCGGACACTGGCTCGTCACCTCCGAGCGCAGTTCGTCGCTGCTGACCGTCGTTGCGCGCGAAGGCTCCGGGCGGCTCGGCGACGTGGTCGGGTACACCCCGACGCAGCGGCAGCCCCGCGGCTTCAACGTCACCGACGACGGGGCCTTCGTCGTCGCCGTCGGCGAGAAGTCCACGGACGCCGAGCTGTTCGCGGTCGAAGACGGTGGCCGATTGACGAGCCTGGGCACCGCCGGCATCGGACACGGCGCCAACTGGGTGCGCATCCTGCGCTGATCCGCGCGCATCGCTCGCTCGCCGGCGCGCGGGTCAGGGCTGTGCGCGCCACCGGGCGGTCAGCGCGGCGCGTGCGCGGCTACAGCAGCGCGAGCGCGGTGTCGATCGCCTCGAGCGCGCCGGCCTCGTCGACCCGCGACAGCGTGAACGCCGAGATGACGAGGTTCGTCACCGTCGAGGCGAGCCGCTCGGCCTGCGCGTCGTCGAGTTCGGGCCGGCGAGCGCGCAGCCCGGCGAGCATGGCCGCGGACAGCTGAGCCCGGTACCGCGCCACCCGATCGCGCAGCGCCGGATCGGCGGCCAGGGAACTGCTCGCCGTCCGCAGCACGAGGCAGCCGTCGGCCGGCAGCCGCGAGCCCGGATCGGTCAGCTCGCGGCGCATCCCGAGCAGATAGTCGGCCAGCGCCCACGGAGTCGGTGGCTCCTGGCGCAGCGCCACCAGTCGCGGCATCGAGACCTCGTCGAGGTAGTTCGTCAGCGCCTCGTCGAAGAGCCCGCGCTTGCTGCCGAACGCGTGATAGAGGCTCGACGCGCTCAGGCCGGTGGCCGCCCGCAGCTGCGGCACCGAGGCCTCGTCGTAGCCCTCGCGCCAGAAGACGTCGCGGGCCGCGCGGACGACGTCGGCCGTGCTGAACGACCGTGTTCTGCCCATCACACCTCCCGCAACTTTGTGGATCGATCGATCCATTTTAGGGTGGAACACGCGTTATTGCAGGCCGGACGGGACCGCCGGCCGCGTCGTCAGGGAGGCTGTCGTGACCGTCATCGCGTGGATCTGTGCTGCGCTCGCTGCGCTCGTGCACTGCGTCATCTTCTATCTGGAGTCGGTGGCCTGGGGCAGCCCGCGGGCGACGGCGGTCTTCGGTGAGGTCGATGCCGAGGCCACCCGGTTCATGGCCTTCAACCAGGGCTTCTACAACCTCTTCCTGGCCGTCGTCACCGTCACCGGCATCGCGTTCTGGGCGTCCGGGGCGGCCGCCGTCGGCGCAGCGCTGCTCGTTGCCGGCCTGGGCTCGATGCTCGCGGCGGCGCTCGTGCTCGCGGCCGCGTCGCCCGCGCACCGCGGGGCCGCGCTCAAGCAGGGGGCGTTCCCGCTGCTCGGGCTGCTGGCCGCCGCCGCGGCGCTGGTGTGACCGGCTCCGACGTGCTTTCCCCTTCGCCTCTCATCCGATCCGCAGGAGTGACCCCTTCATGACCTTCGACCTCAGCACCCAGGTGCAGCTCGTCGCGCGCCCGCACGGCTGGCCGACTCCGGACGACTTCCGCCTCGAGCGGGAACTGCTCGACGAGCTGGCTCCGGGTCAGGTGCGCGTCGTCAACGAATTCATCTCGGTCGACCCCTACATGCGCGGGCGCATGAACGACGCCAAGAGCTACGTGCCGCCGTTCCAGCTCGACCGCGCGATGACCGGCGGGGCCGTCGGGCGGGTCGTCGCGTCGCGGTCCGACATCCCCGTCGACTCGCTCGTGCTGCACCAGCAGGGCTGGCGCGACGTCGCGCAGGGCGACGCGGACGGCTTCCAGGTGGTGCCGCGGCTGCCGGGCGCGCCGTCGTCGGTGCACCTGGGGATCCTCGGCATGACCGGTCTGACCGCCTACGTCGGTCTCACCACGATCGCCCGGATGTCGCCCGGCGACACGGTCTTCGTCTCCGGGGCCGCGGGCGCGGTCGGCAGCGCGGCCGGGCAGTTTGCCCGGCTCCTCGGCGCCTCACGGGTCGTGGGCTCCGCGGGGTCGGCGCAGAAGGTGACGGCGCTGACCTCCCGGTACGGCTTCGACGCGGCGCTGAACTACAAGGACGCCCCGGTGCGCGAGCAGCTGCCGCAGCTCGTGCCCGATGGCATCGACGTGTACTTCGACAACGTCGGCGGCGACCACCTGCAGGCGGCGCTCGACAGGATGAACCGGCACGGCCGGGTCGCGTTGTGCGGCGCGATCTCCGGGTACAACGCCACCGACCGCGCGCCCGGGCCGGACAACCTCACCAACCTCATCACCCGCAGCCTCACGCTCGAGGGCTTCACGCTCGGCGACCACTTCGACAAGGCGCCGGAATTCGCCGAGGTCGTCACCCCGTGGTTCCGCGAGGGCAAGCTCACCTACGACGAGACCGTCGTCGACGGCATCGACAACGCCGTGCAGGCCTTCCTCGACATGATGCGCGGCGCCAACACCGGCAAGATGGTCGTCCGCGTCTCCTGACCAACGTCCCAGTCTCCGCTCAACGCCCCCGCCCAACGCTCCCGCTCGCCCCGCTCCCAACGTCCCTGAGAACTGCGTGTCGTGGTCGCAACTGCTGTTCGTGTCGCAGTCCTCACCACGACACGCAGTTCTCAGCGAGGAGACGGAGGCGGTCGGAGACGGTCGGAGGCGGGTCGGAGACGTTCGGTGAGGCTCGCGCGGCCGGGCTGCCGGGGCGGCCGGGTCTGCCGGGGGACGGTCTGCACGCTCGCCCCGCGGCCCGACGGCCGGGGCGGCCGGCACGACGGGCGGGACGGACCGTCTCCGCCGATCATGGGGGCGTGACTCTCATCGATCTGCACCGACCGATCAGCGGCGACGTCATCGACCTCATCCTCGCCGACCACTACCTCTTCGAAGACCTGCTGCGGCGGCTGCGCAACACCGCCGAGGACCGCGACGCGCTGCGGCAGGCGTTCATGACCCTGCACGTGGCGCACGCCTCCGCCGAGGAGAGCGTCGTGCTGCCCGCGCTGCGCTCCCGCGCGAAGTCCGTCACCGAGCACGAGGTGGAGCACGGGCAGGAGGAGCATGCCGAAGGCCACGAGGCGCTGCTGGCCGTCATGGAGCTGAAGGGCACCGGCACCCAGGCCTTCGACGACGCGCTCGAGGAACTGTCGGCGGTCGTCAGCCACCACCTCGTGGAGGAGGAGCTGACCGTGCTCAACCCGGCCCGCGACGAGGTCGGTCCCGTCAAGCGCCGCGATCTCGGGGCGGCGTTCGCCACCGAGCGCAACGCGGTCATCGACGCCGGGGTCACCGTCGAGCAGCTGCGCGCGATCGTCGCCGGCGCCAAAAGCGAGGGACTCCTCGACGAGGAGCAGTAACCCCCACGCGTCCCCCGCGCCCCCACTGAGACCTGCGTGTCGTGGTCGAACCTGCGACACGAACAGCAGTTCCGATCACGACCCGCAGTTCTCAGGGACGTTTGCGCAGGTCGCGGGGTGGGGCGCCGAACCAGCGGCGGCAGGCCCGGGTCAGCGCGGCCGGCTCGGAGAGCCCGACCATGCCGGCCACCTGCCGCAGCGGCAGGTCGGTCGTGACGATGAGCCGGTAGGCGCTCTCGCGGCGCACCTCGTCGAGCACCGCCTCGAACGTCGTGCCCTCGGCGGCGAGCCGCCGCTGCAGGGTGCGCGGGTGCATGGCGAGCAGGTTCGCGACCGACCCGATGAGCGGCGGGCTCGACCCCAGGGAGCTCGCGAGCACCCGATGCACCTGCCCGGAGACGGTCGCCGCGTGCTCCCGCCCGTGCGTCTCCAGGTACTGCACGGCCATCTCGTGCACGAGCTCGTCGCCGCTGTCGAGCCGCTCGTCGAGCAGGCTGGCGGGTACCCGCAGCAACCCGGCGCCCGTGCGAAACCGCACGGGCGCGCCGAAGATCTCGCGGTACACCGACTCCGCCGCCAGGGGCGGGCCGGGCAGGTGCACGCCGCGCAGCCCGTACGGTCCGCCGCGCACGAGCAGCAGGAGACGGTGGATGAGCCCGAGGCCCAGGTCGATCCCGAGCGGCTCGGCGGCCCGGCCGAGGGCGATCGCGATGACGCCGGGCTCGCCGCGCGGGTCGGGCAGCACCTGCACGCTGGCCTCCGAGGCGTGCATGAACAGGAACCGGTCGCCGGAACGCACCGCCTCCCCGATCGTCGGCGCGCTCTCCAGGCACACGGCCAGCGGCCCGAGCACCCCCATGTCCTGACGCTGGGTCAGCAGCAGCGGTAGCTCGGGGCGGCCGAGTTCGCCGCCGGCCAGCGCGAGGCAGGCGGCGAACTTCTCGCCGGGCAGCAGCGCATCGTCGTCGCGCAGGACCGCCGGGTCGAGCCCGACGCGCCGCAGGTAGTCGCCCGGGTCGCCGCCGAGTTCGGCCACGAGGGTGTCGAATCCGCGCAGCGCGGCGGCGCGGATGAGGGTCGGCATGGCCGGTATCCCACCCCGAATGTCGCGAAGAGTCAACTTTCTGTCGCGCATGGTCAAGAAAAGATGTCAGCGGCGGGAGTTCTGTGGAGCATGACCACTTCCCAGAGCACCGCCACCGTGCCCGGCCCCGACCCCAAGCCCGTCGTCGGCACCCTGTACGCCATCGATCCCGAGACGCCCGTGCAGAGCAACATGAAGCTCGCGCAGCAGTACGGCGAGATCGTCAAGCACCAGTTTCCCGGTCGTCCGCCCGTCTACTTCGTCTCCTCCCAGCGCCTCGTCGACGAGCTGTGCGACGAGAGCCGGTTCGACAAGCGGGTGCACACGCCGCTGGAGAACATTCGCGCGTTCGGCGGCGACGGCCTGTTCACCGCGCACACGCAGGAGGAGAACTGGGGCAAGGCGCATCGCATCCTCATGCCGGCGTTCTCGCCGGTCGCGCTGAAGGGCATGTTCGACGGGATGGTCGACATCGCCGAGCAGCTGATGCTCAAGTGGGAGCGCCTCGGCCCGGAGGCCGACGTCGACGTCACCCACGACTTCACCCGGCTCACCCTCGACACCATCGCCCTGTGCTCGTTCAGCTACCGGTTCAACAGCTTCTACAGCTCCTCGATGCACCCGTTCGTCGACTCGATGGTCGACGCGCTGCAGGAGTCGGGCGACCGCGGCCGGCGGCTGCCGCTGCAGAACCGGCTCATGCTGCTCACCCAGCGCCGCTACGACGAGGACATCCGGCTCATGCACGAGGTGGCCGACAAGATCATCGCCCACCGCAAGGAACACCCCCTGCCCGACGGGCGCAGCGACATCCTCGACACGATGCTCGGCGCGACGGACCCGCAGACCGGCGAGAGGCTCTCGGACGAGAACGTGCGCTACCAGATGGTGACGTTCCTCATCGCCGGGCACGAGACGACCTCCGGCCTGCTGAGTTTCACGCTGTACGAGCTGCTGAAGAACCCCGAGGTGTTGCGCGCCGCCCGCGAGCACGTCGACGAGGTGCTCGGCGACCGCTACCCGACGTACGCCGACCTCGCCAAGCTCGGCTACCTTGACCAGATCCTGCGCGAGACCCTGCGGCTGTGGCCGACCGCCCCGGCGTTCGGGCTCTACCCCTACGAGGCGACGACGATCGGAGACCGTGACGGCGGCCCGGCCTACCCGCTGAACCCCGACGAGACCGCCCTCGTGCTCACGCCGTCGCTGCACCGCGACCCGGCGGTGTGGAGCGACCCGGAGCGCTTCGAGCCGGACCGCTTCTCCTTCGAGCGAGCCAAGACCATCCCGGCGAACGCGTGGAAGCCGTTCGGCAACGGCCAGCGCTCGTGCATCGGGCGCGGATTCGCCCTGCAGGAGGCGCAGCTCGTGCTGGCGCTCATGCTGCAGCGGTTCGACATCGACTGGGCCGACCCGGGGTATGAACTGAAGGTCAAGGAGACGCTCACTCTCAAGCCCGAGGGCTTCTTCGCACGCTTCAGTGTGCGATCGGACCGGTCGGTGCAGGGGCGGGCGCGCGGTACCGACTCCGAGCCGGTGAGTGACGAGGTGCCGGCGGTGGAGAGCCACGGCACGCCGGTGCGCATCCTGTTCGGCTCCAACGCCGGCACGAGCGAGTCGTTCGCCAACCAGGTGAGCCGGCAGGCGACCCGCCTGGGCTACTCCCCGAGCGTGGCGCCGCTGGACGAGGGCGTCGACGCCCTGCCGAGCGAGGGCGCGTTGGTCGTGGTCACCGCCTCCTACGAGGGGCAGCCGCCGGACAACGCCAAGCAGTTCGTGCCCTGGCTGGAGGCGGTGCCGGACGGCGCGCTCGACGGTGTGCGGTACGCGGTGTTCGGCTGCGGCAACACCGACTGGGCGCGCACGTACCAGCGCATCCCGACGCTGGTCGATGAGCAGCTGGAGCGCGCGGGCGCGACCCGGCTCCTCGAGCGCGGCGAGGCCAACGCCCGCGGCGACTTCTTCGGCGACTTCGAGGAGTGGCACGAGCGGCTGTGGCCGGCGATCGGATCGGCCCTGGGCGTTTCGACGTCGCCGGACGTCGACGCGACCCCGCAGCTGTCGGTCGACATCATCGGACCCGGCCGCGAGCAGCTGCTGCGCGCCTCCGACCTGGAGCTGGGCCAGATCGTCGTCAACCGCGAGCTCGCCGACCTGTCCAAGCCGGGCGCCCGCAGCAAGCGGCACCTGGAGATCGCGCTGCCCGCCGGGCAGACCTACCGCACCGGCGACTACCTCGCGGTGCTGCCGCTGAACCCGGTGGCCGTCATCGACCGGGCGCTGGCGCGGTTCGACCTCGCCTACGACACGCGCCTGCGGATCAGCGCCGAGGCCACGCAGCTGCCGGTCGACGCGCCGGTGCTCGCCGGGGAGCTGTTCGGCTCCTACGTCGAGCTGTCGCGGCCGGCGGGGCGGCGGCAGCTCGAGCAGTTGGCGGCGGCCTGCCCGTGTCCGCCGGAGAAGGCGCAGCTGCTCGCCCTGGCCGACGAATCCAGTTACGAGAGCGAGGTGCTCGGCAAGCGCCTGTCGGTCTTGGACCTGCTGGAGCGGTTCGCGTCGGTCAATCTGCCGCTGGCGACGTACCTGAGCATGCTGACACCGCTGAGTCCGCGGCAGTACTCGATCAGCTCCTCGCCGCGCTGGAGCGCGGACCACGCGACGCTGACGGTGGCGCACCTGTCGGCGCCGGCGCTCGCGGGCGAGGGCACCTACGAGGGGGTGGCCTCGACGTTCCTCGCGCACGCGCGGCCGGGCGCGCGCATCCCGGTGACCGTGCGGGAGAGCAACGTCGACTTCGCCCCGCCGGCCGACCTGTCGACCCCGATGGTCATGGTGTGCGCGGGTACCGGGCTGGCTCCGTTCCGCGGGTTCATCCAGGACCGGGCGCTGCGGGCGCAGGCCGACGGGGTGACCCCGGCTCCGGCGCTGCTGTTCTTCGGCTGCGACGGCCCCGACATCGACTACCTGTACCGCGACGAGCTGGAGGAGTGGCAGCGGCAGGGCGTCGTCGACGTGCGCCCGGCGTTCTCCGCGGAGCCCGAGGACGGGCCGGACGGGCCGATGCGGTTCGTTCAGGACCGGCTGTGGGCCGACCGCGCCGACGTCGCCGA
>JBDIAM010000134.1:0-9064 GCA_039812445.1 Piscicoccus intestinalis
GCCTCAGGCACGGCCATCGTCCCGTTCGCCGGCCGCCTCGGCATCGCGCTCGTCGGCGTCGGCCTCGTCGGCGCCGGTGGCGTCGTACCGAAAGGGGCCGGTCATGCCGGAGCGACCCTCGACCTCGATCGGGGGGCCGGGCAGAGCGGCGACGTCGAGCGCGAGCTCGCGGGTCACCGCAGCGGTGACCGCCGCGTCGCCGATCCCCAGCTCGTGCGAGAGGGCGGTGTGCGCCAGCGTGAGCGGCTTGGCGCTGGAGTCGAATCGGCGCGGCCGCCCGTCGACGGCGACCACCTGCGTGCCGCCGCTGACGACCCGGATGCCGAAGCCGGCGCCCTCGGCGGCGACGGTGATCGCGGCCGGCACGGCGAGCACGACGTCGCCGGTGACCTCGGCGAGGTCGGCGAGCGGCCCGCCTCCGCGCCCGGCGAAGGCAGTGACGAGCAGGTCGGCGACGGCGCGGTCGAGCCGCTCGTCGACGAAGATCGCGGATTCGCTGCCGTCGCCGCGGCGGGCGTCGCCGTGCACGGTCGCGGAGACGACGTGCCGGTCACCGACGTCGTGGCCCTCGATGGTGGAGCCGGGGGCGAAGGTCCACGCGAAGAGCCCGGCGCAGAAGTCCTCGCTGGGCTCGTCGTCGACCCAGCACGGGCAGACGAGTGTGCAGTTGCAGGCTTCGACGAAGGTGCCGCTGAGGTGGTAGCTGACATTCATGTCGGCGTCCTTTCGGGCGTCAGTTGCGCAGGTTGACGGGGGCGGAGGCGGATCCGCCGTTCGCACTGGTGGCGGCGACGGCCGAGCTGACGGTCGGCACGAGCGCGGCGTCGCCGGCGGTCAGGGTGCGCCGCACGTCCCAGGCACCGGTGGCATCGACGGGCCCGGAGCCGATCTCGGCGCCGGCGCAGGTGACGACCACCCGGGCGGGCAGCGGCCCGGCGAGGGTGCCGCCGATCCGCCACTGCCGGCGGGAGGTGCGGTACTCGCAACGGGTCACGGTCAACTCATCCGGCACGGGCGCCGGAACGACGGTGACCGAGACCGTGTCCGAGGCGGATTCGCCACCCGGGCCGGTCAGGGTAAGCCGGAATTCGAGCGTCCCGGCGGCGGGTGCGTCGAGGTGCGGAGTCGGGGTGGTCGCGCCGTTCAGATGCACCGGCTCCGCGCCGGGCTCCTGGGTCCACGACCAGGCGGCGATGTCCCCGCGCGAGGAGGTGCCGTCGAGGTCGACGCGGCGCCCGGGGGTGGTTGTGAGGTCTGCCCCGGCGTCGGCGAGCAGCGGCAGGACCGGCCCGGGCGGGCCGGTGAGCGACACCGGGGCGACCCCCGACCCTCCGGCGGCGGAGGTGACGAGCAGCGTTGCGGGCACGGCGGACACTCCGTCGAACACGGTGGGGTCGCCGGTCAGGGGGCCGTGCCCGGGCACGCTGAGCTGTGGGCCGCCGTCGGGCCCGGCGTCCGAGGAGCGTGCGGCGACCGTGAGGGTGCCCGCACCGGGCGAGTATTCGGCGCGCTCGACGGTGACGAGGTCGGTCACGGTCGCCTGCGCGCGGGTGGTGGGTGTGTCGCCGGCGTTGACGACGACGACCGTGGTGGGCACGGTGTCGACGGCCGCGCGCGCCACGTAGTCGCGATCGCCGGCGGCGAAGGCGACGCGGGGCGCGCCGAGTTCGAGCCTCTGGCCGGGGGCGCTGCGGGCGTGCACGTCGAGGGTCACGGCTCCGGCGGCGTCGCGGGCGTAGGTGGCGCGGGTGACCTCGACACCGAGCCGGCCGGCCAGGCGGCCCTGCACGGTGAACAGGTCGGTCTGCACGCGGTCGGGGTTGGTCGGATCGGCCGGGTCGGGCGGGCCGCCGGCCTCCCGGACCCGGGGACCGTCGACGCGGAAGACGTTGGTGCCGAACGGACTTCCGGTGATGCGCCGGGCCGTGACACCGTCTCCGAGGTAGCCGGATGGCGGGGCGTCGGCCCAGCGCAGGAACGGGGCGACGAGCCCGGCGTGCAGCACCTCGTCGAAGCGCTCGTCGGCGACGCCACGGTCGTCGGTGAACGCGACCCGCCCCCGCTCGTCGGCCGTCAGGGACTCGGTGACCCCATAGGGATGTGTGACGACGTACGTCGCCCCGGGGATGACTTCATCCATTCGCACGCGAATACGGGCGAACACGATGCGGGCCCCCTCCCGCGGCTCGCCGGCGCCGCCGAAGGCCGCCTCGAGCGCGAGGACGAGGCGGGCCCGGCCGACGGCCCCTGTTCCGCCGACCGGGAGCTCCGCCTCCGCAAAAAAGTAGAAAGCCTCCTCGGGAAAGTTGTCCGGGAAGTGCACGGGCGCGCCGGGCGCCGGAGGCTGTTCACCCGCCGGCGTCAGCGGATCGCCGCCGAGAGCCAGGTCCAGCCGCGCGCCGGCCTCGTCCTCGAACCACATCGGAAACCCGTGCTCGGGGTGCCGCGGCCCGGCATACGCCAGGCGGTGGGAGTTCTCCGTTGCCATGACCCCACAGAGGGGCGGGCGGAGTCGGTGATACATGGCCGACTCGAACGTCGTCGCGGTCGCCCTGCTGGGCAGGAGGCGACAGCGCGACCGGGCCGGTCGCTCAGTGCCGCCCCGAGTGCGCCGCGTGAGCGCCGCCTCTTGTATCGAGTGTGTGCGACACGCTGGATTCCGTGCCCGGCTCCACGACGACGAACTGGCCCATCATCCCGGCGTCCTCGTGCCGCAGGATGTGGCAGTGGTACATGTACGGGCTGCTCGGGTCGGTGAACTGCGGGAACCGCACGGCCAGCCGCACGCGGGATTTCTCCGGCACGTGCACGGTGTCCTTGCGGCCCGTCTCCCACGCGTGCGGCGGCCGGCCGTCGCGGTCGAGGATCGAGAAGTCGACACCGTGGATGTGGAAGTTGTGGGAGTAGACGTTGTTCTCCAGCTCCCAGATCTCGACGGCGCCGGCGGGCACGACCTCGTCGATGCGGGTCATGTCCATGCCTCGGTCGTTGATCGCGTCGTGCCCCTGGAGCCGGAACGTGCGGGCCCGGGCCTGCGCGGGCGGCGCGAGCGGCCCGGCTCCGCCGAGGTCGGCCGGCACGGCCGGTGAATCCCGCAGCGAGGCGGCTGCGCGCAGCTCCAGCAGCGCGAAGTCGCCCTCGTCGATGGTCTCCGGACCGGAGGCGGTACCCATGACCACTCGCTCTCCCGGGGCGCACTCGACGACGATCTCGGCGCGCTCGGCGGGCCCGAGCGCCAGGCGGGTCAGGTCGACCGGCGCGGGCAGCACCCCCTGATCGGCCGCAACGAGCGTGAAGCGGCGACCGTCGGCGAAGCACACGTTGTACAGCCGCGCATTGGAGGCGTTGAGCAGCCGCAGCCGCACCCGCCGGGTCGTGACGTCGACGAAGGCGTCGAGCGTGCCGTTGACGAGCATCCGCTCGCCCATCTGCCCGAACGTCGGCACGGTGTCCCAGACGACCTGCCCGTCCGCGTCGATCGTGCGGTCCTGCAGGATGACCGGGATGTCGTCGACCCCGTAGTCGCGCGGCAGCTGCGAGGCGGCTACGTCGCCCGGATCGTCGACGACGATCAACCCCGCGACCCCTCGGAACACGTGAGAGGCGGTCTGCCCGTGCGGGTGCGGGTGGTACCAGGCCGTCGAGGCCGCGTTGCCGACCTCCCACCGCGGCCCCCACACCCCGCCGGCGGCGATCGGTTGATGCGGCCCGCCGTCCATGCGCGCCGGCAGGTGCAGGCCGTGCCAGTGCAGGGAGGTCGTCTCGGGCAGGCCGTTACGCACCCGCAGCGCCGCCGGCTCGCCCCGCGTCATCCGCAGAGTCGGACCGAGATAGGTGCCGTTGACCCCCCAAGTCGGGGTCGTGCGCCCGGCGACGAACTCGGTGCTGCCCGTGCGCAGCGACAGCTCGGCGGGCGCCGCGCCGACCGCCAGCTGGGGCGGGATGCGCAGACGGTGACGCGCCGGGGAGTCGGTCCACCCGCCCGGCCGGGCCGGCTCCTTCGTGGCGCCCGGGGTGCCCGAGGTGCCGCAAGCTCCCGCCGCGGCGAGGGTCGCGCCGAAGCCCGTCCATCGCAGAAAGTCTCTCCGTTTCACTCTCTGTAATCGTTACATCTTGAAACAAGATGTGGCAAGATGGCTCTCGTGACCGATTCCTCGCTCGGCTTCCTCGTCGCGATGGTCGGCCGCCAAGCGGCGGCGGCCTTCAACGCCACGCTGGCCTCGCACGACACCCACCCCCGCGACTACGCGGTGCTGCGCGCACTCGGAGACCGGCCGGGCTGCTCGCAACGCGAGGTCGCCGACGCCCTGGGCCTGCCCCCGAGCCGGATCGTCGGGCTCCTCGACGGCCTGCAGGAGGCCGGCGCGATCGAGCGGGAGCCGGACCCGACGGACCGGCGCGCCCACCGGGTCCGGCTCACCGACTCCGGCCGGGGCCGGCTGAACTCGCTGCAGGAACGGGCCGACCGGCTCGAGGCCGCGATCGTCGCCGACCTCGCACCGGCCGAGCGCGACGAGCTGCAGCGGCTGCTCGGGCGCGTCTCCGCGGCCCTGGCCCGAGAGGGCAGCGACGCGACGCGCCTCTGGTAGGGGTGGCTGCCGCGGGAGATTAAGCACACTACTCTGTGCGATCAATGCGGGCCGCATCGACCGCCTCTGCCGGAGCCGTCCCCGCGGGCAGCAGCGTCATCAGCGCGGCGGCGACGACGTAGAGACCGACCTGCCAGGGCAGCACGGCGGCGAACGCGTCGGTGAACGCGCCCCACGGGCCGGAGCCCGCTGGGCCCAGCGCATCGGCGACGTGCGCGAAGAACAGCGTGCCCAGCGCCGCGACCCCGATCGACCCGCCGACCTGGTTGACGGTGGACAGCACCCCTCCCGCCGCGCCGGCCACCCGGCCGGGCACCGCGGCGAGCACCACGTTGACGAGCGGGGGCGCCGCCAACCCCAGCCCGAGCCCACCGAGCAGCAACGGGCCACCGAGCTGCCACCAGACGGGCGCATCGAGGCCGACGAGAAGCGCCCACATCGCGGCATGCGAGGCGGCCACGAGCAGGCTTCCGGTGATGAGCAGCCGCCGCCCGTGCCGGGGCGCCAACGCGACCCCGACCCCGGAGGTGACCATCGAGCCGAGCGCGTACGGCAGGGTGATGAGGCCGGTGGTCAGGGCGCTGCGGCCGGTGCCGTCCTGCAGGTAGATCGACAACAGCAGGAAGAACGACGCGATGCCGCCGAAGAACGCCAGCGAGGCGAACAGTCCGCCGACGAAGGCGCGGTTCGCCAGCAACGCCGGATCGAGCACCGGCAGGCCGCCGCGGTGAGCGAGCCGCTGCTCCCAGGCGAGGAACAAGACGATCCCGGCCACCCCGCCTCCCAGCAGCACCCAACCCCACGCCGGCCAGCCCCAGGCCGGGCCCTGGACGATCGGCAGCAGCACCAGCACGAGGCCGACCGCGAGCAGCGCGGCGCCCGGCACGTCGAGGCGGGCGCCGCGACCGTCCGCCCGCCGCGACTCGGGCAGCACCCGGGCCCCGACGGCCAGGGCGATGAGGCCGACCGGCACGTTGACCCAGAAGATCGTGCGCCAGGCCAGCTCGAAGAGGTTCGCGGTGACGAGGAGGCCGCCGAGCAGGGGCCCGGCGATCGAGGCGAGCCCCTGCACGCCGCCGTACGCGCCCAGTGCCGCGCCCATCTGCCGCGGGGTCAGCGAGGAGCGGATGATGCCGAAGACCTGCGGCACCATGAACCCGCCGGCCAGGCCCTGCGCCACGCGCGTGGCGATGAGCACCTCGGGGGTGGGGGCCAGCGCGCAGGCCGCCGAGGCGGCGACGAACGCGGCGAGCCCGGTGAGAAACACGCGGCGGCGGCCGTACTGGTCGCCGATGCGGCCGCCGGTGATGAGCGCGGAGCCGAGGGACAGCGCGTAGGCGGCGATCATCCATTGCAGCTGGGCGGGGGTGGCGCCCAGCGACGCCTGGATGTCCGGGGCGGCGACGGCGACGATCGTCACGTCGAGCAGGTCCATGAACGCAGCGATGAGGATCACCGCGACGAGAGCCGCGGGCGAGGAGACGGTGGGTGTCGGTGAGCCGGTCGGTGCCGGCGGCGAGATAGCCATGACCGCAGCCTGCGAGCCAATGCGGCCGCATAATGTCGCCCTTTGGCGGCATGCTCGATGCGGGAGGTGAGGTCGATGGCGCGTACGGCCGGGCGGTCGCTGGAGTTGCTCTCGCTGCTATAGACCGCCGATCGTTGGAGCGGCCCGGAGCTGGCCGCGCGGCTCGGAGTCAGCCTGCGCACCTTGCGCCGCGACGTCGACACCCTGCGTGACCTGGGCTATCCCGTGCACGCCAGCGGCGGCCGCGCCTCGACGTACCGCCTCGGCGCGGGCAGCAGCCTGCCGCCGCTCGTGCTCGACGGCGAGCAGGCGGTGGCGATCTCCCTGGCGCTGCAGACCTCCCCGACCACGGTGCTCGGCCTGCGCGACGCCTCCGACCGGGCTCTGCACACCCTCGCCCGGGTCATGCCGCCGCCGCTGCGGGCGCAGGTCGACGCGACCCGGCTCACGATCGTGCGCAACTACTGGGAGTTCTCGGCTCCCCCGATCGCCCCGGAGGCGCTGCACGCCGTCGGGGAGGCCGTCCGCCGCGGCCACCTCCTGCGCCTGGAAACCCTGCGCGCCGACGGAAGCCGGCCCGGCCCGCGCGACGCCGACTTCGCGCCGCCGCGGCGGGTCGAGCCGCATCACCTCGTGCTGTGGGCGGGGCGCTGGTACCTCGTCGCGCGCGACCCCGGCTCCGGGGAGTGGGGGGTGCACCGGGTGGACCGGCTCCGCCCGCACGACCCGACGGGCATGCCGTTCCGGCGCCGCGAGCTTCCCGGCGGCGACGTCGCCGCGTTCGTCGTCACGAGCCACGCGCGCGGCGACACCCCGGCGGCCTGGCCGTGCCTCGGCCGGGCGACGATGGCGCTGCCCGCCGATGTCGTCGCGCGCTGGGCTCCGGGCGGCTCGGTCGTCGACCGCGTCGACGACACCCACACCCGGCTCACCCTCGGAGCCTGGTCGTGGGCCGGGATCGCGGGCATCCTCGCCACCTTCGACACCGACCTCAGCGACGTGGAGCCGCACGAGCTGCGGGAGGCCTGCCACGCGATGGCGCGGCGGTTCGGCGGAGTTTGACGTACCGGCTCCGCCCCGAACACTCAGCCCCCGACCGCCTCCGCGATGGCCTGCCCCAGCTGGGTCGTCGTGGCCGAACCCCCGAGGTCGGGGGTCGCGTGCTCCCCTGAGGCGAGCACCGACTCGATGGCCTGCAGGATCGCCGCTGCGGCCTCAGGTTCACCGAGGTGGTCGAGCATCATCGAGGCGCACCAGATCTGCCCGATGGGGTTGGCGATGCCCTTCCCCGCGATGTCGGGCGCCGAGCCGTGGACCGGCTCGAACAGGCTCGGGTAGGTGCGCTCGGGGTTGATGTTGGCGCTCGGGGCGATGCCGATCGTGCCGGTGCAGGCCGGGCCGAGGTCGGAGAGGATGTCGCCGAACAGGTTGCTCGCCACGACGACGTCGAACCAGTCGGGGTGCAGCACGAAGTTCGCCGTGAGGATGTCGATGTGGAACTTGTCGACGCGCACGTCGGGGTAGTCGCTCGACATCGCCGCGACCCGCTCGTCCCAGAACGGCATCGTGATCGAGATGCCGTTGCTCTTCGTCGCCGACGTCAGGTGCTTGGCCGGGCGGGAGCGGGCCAGCTCGAAGCCGTACCTCAGGAGGCGGTCGACGCCGACGCGGGTCATCACCGTCTCCTGGATGACGGTCTCGCGCTCGGTGCCCTCGAAGAGCCGCCCGCCGGCGTTGGAGTACTCGCCCTCGGTGTTCTCGCGCACGACGAAGAAGTCGACGTCGCCGGGCTCGCGACCGGCCAGCGGACTGCGCACCCCCGGCATGAGTTTGACCGGGCGCAGGTTGACGTACTGGTCGAAGTGCCGCCGGAACTGCAGCAACGAACCCCACAGCGAGACGTGGTCGGGCACGACCTCGGGCCAGCCGATCGCGCCGAAGAAGATCGCGTCGAATCCCTTGAGCACCTCGAACCAGTCGTCGGGCAGCATCGTGCCGTGCTCGACGTAGTAGTTCGCGCTGGCGAAGTCGAAGTCGACGAGCTCCAGGTCGAACGCGAACCGGCGCGCGGCGGCCCGCAGTACGCACACACCTTCGGGCACCACCTCCGTGCCGATGCCGTCGCCGGGGATGACCGCGATCCGGTACGTCGTCATGGGTGCTCCCTGCCATGGGCTCGTCGAGGGCTGTCGTCGAGGGGTCGTGCTCGCCAGGCTATGTGCCGGGGCGCAGTTCGCGCTCGCTCGGCAGCTTGGCGTCCAGCCCGGCGAGCGCCTCGTCGAGACTCGGCGCGACGACGAGATCCTCGATCGCCGTCTGCCGCAGGAACCCCGCGTCGCCGATGCCCCGGATCGCGCCGAGCAGCGGAGCCCAGAAGCCGCCGGCGTCGAGAAACCCGACCGGCTTTTCGTGGTAGCCGATGACGCGCCACGTCCACACCTCGAAGATCTCCTCGAGCGTGCCGAGCCCGCCGGGCAGGGCGAGAAACGCGTCGGCGTGCTGGGCCATGAGCGCCTTGCGCTCGTGCATGCCGCCGACGACGTGCAGTTCGGTGAGGTCGTCGCGGCCCCACTCGCGGGTCAGCATGTCGCGCGGGATGACCCCGATCACCTCGCCGCCCGCGTCGAGCGCGCCCTGGGCGAGGTCGCCCATGAGGCCGAGTCCGCCTCCGCCGTAGACGAGTCCGATGCCCCGCTCGGCCAACTCCCGGCCCGTGTCGTAGGCGAGCCGCGCCCACGCCGGATCGGCGCCCGGGCTGGAGGCGAGGAAGACCGCGAGGCGGCGCAGACGAGGCATCGCCCGATCGTGTCACGGGCGCTGTCAGGGCTCTCGCGAGGGAGACCAGGTCGCCGGGAGCGCTGGGGAGGCCATCGACATCTGCGAGGTATTCGCCATATCGACACTCTCGGCAGCGGCACCTTTCCAGCGTCAACGCCGTGACCAGCAG
>JBDIAM010000135.1:0-9033 GCA_039812445.1 Piscicoccus intestinalis
CCGGGCTCCTCGACACCGGGCTCCTCGACACCGGGCTCCTCGACGCGACGAAGCCCGCTGCGGCGCCTGATGATTCGCTGCGGGTCGCGGCGCTGCGGGTGGTGGCCGACGCGACCGACGACGCCGACCTGCTGGCGTCGTGGCTCGCGGGCGAGGGGGAGGCCGCGGCGCTGGCCGGCGACCGCGACTTCGGCTGGCTGTGCGTCACCGGCCTGGCCCGGCTCGGCGCCCTCGACGCCGACGGCATCGATGCGCACCTGGCTCGCGACGCCTCGCTCCAGGGGCGGCTGCAGGCGCTCACCGCGCGCGCCGCGATTCCGACCGCGCCGGCGAAGGCCGCGGCCTGGGCGTTGCTGGCCGGCCCCGGTGCGGCGGGCAACCACGAGCGCCTGCACACCGCGCACGGATTCTGGCGGCTGCCCGCCACCCTGCCCACCGCCATGCCGGCCACCGCGCAGGCCACCGCGCCGGCCACCCCGACGGGCCCGCACCTCGACCTGCGCCCCTACGTCGCGCGCTACTGCGAGGACCTCCCGGCGCTGACCGGCTCCGTCGGCGAATCGGCGCTGGCCCGGCTCGCCACGGCCGCGTTTCCGCACTGGCTCCCGGAGCCGGAGACCCTCGCTCGCGTCGGCGTCGTCCTTGCCGATCCCGACCTGCCGAGCGCGCTGCGCCGCGCCATCGACGACGGCCGGGCCGACATGCAATCCGCCCTGAGCTCCCGGAGACGTTGGGGCTGAAGCGAACTCGTTGTGTAACGCGCGCGTGTGCGTGCGGTTGACGACACGTCGGGCTCGATCGGCGGTAGCGGGATGACGGCCCGGCGTCGGCCCCTATCGTGGCCGGGGTGCGCTTTACCCGTCGCCTCCTGGTGCTGCTGAGCCTGCTGGCGCTCCCGGTGTTGCTCGCGCTGGCGAGCCAGTTCCTCGCCGAACGACCCGGGGCGCCGGAGCTGCCGAGCCGGGAGCCGGTGCGCGTCGGTCTCACCGGCACCGCGGCACCGGCGAATCCCCCCACCAGCCCGACGAGCCCGACCAGTCCCGCCAGCCCCGCCAGCCCTGCCAGCTCGGCGAGCCCGAGCGCAGGCGCCGACGGTTCCGGCTACGTGCCCGACGAGGACGTGGACGACGACGGCATCGACGACGACGTCGATGACGACATCGAGATCGTCGCGCCGGAGAGCGGCGATGACTGACTCCCGCCCCATCGGCTCGCGGGTCTCGGCCCGCTGGCGCATCGTCGGCTGGCTGCTGCTGACCGTGCTGCTGGGGCAGCTCGCGGTCATCACCACCGTGCATTCCACGCTGCACGCCGACGTGGCGCGGCAGGCCAACGAGGACGTCATCCAGGAGCTCGAGGAGTTCCGGGACCTGGCCAGCGACGGCCGCGATCCGGCGACCGCACGTCCGTTCGAGGATCCTCGGCGCCTGGTGACGGTCTTTCTCGACCGGCAGCGCCCGAGCCCGGGTGAATACCTCTTCGGGCAGTTCGAGGACGGTCAGGTCATCGAGGCGTACGGTCCCGGAACGACGCAGGTCCGCGCCCTGGAGCTCAGCGCGGACCCGGCGACGATGGCGCAGATCACCGCGGCGAACTCCGGCGTCATCCAGACCGCGGCCGGCGAGATGCGCTGGGGGCGGATCGATCTGCAGGACGCGCAGGGGCAGCCGGTCGGGCGGTTCGTCATGGGCATCTTCGTCGCGGGTGCCGAGGAGGAGGCCAACCGTGTCGTGCTGCTGCTGACGGCCGTCTGCGCGGGCGTGTTGCTGTTCACGGCGTTCGTCAGTTGGCTGGTCGCCGGGCAGATCCTCAAGCCGGTGCGCACGATGCGCCGGACCGCGGAGGCGATCTCCGCGTACGACCTGCAGCAGCGGCTGCCCGTCTCGGGGCGCGACGACATCGCCGCCCTCGGCCGCACGGTCAACACGCTGCTCGACCGGTTGCAGGGCGCGTTGGCCACCGAGCAGCGCTTCGTCGACACCGCGGGCGCCGAGCTGCGCGACCCCGTGCGACGCGGCCAGGCCCGGTTGGCCGCCCTCGCGCGGGAGAATCCGGGCGCGAGCGCTCGGCTGTCGCCGATCCAGGACGATCTGGCGGGGATGGAACGCACGATCGCGGGGCTGACCTCGCTGGCCGCCACCCAGCGCGCCACGTTCGTCCAGCCCGTGCGCACCTCCACCGGGGCGCTCGCCGAGCGGGTGCGCAGGCGGCTGCCCACGATCGCCGCCCGCGACTGGCGCGAGACCCGCGTCGACGAGGTGTCGTTGAGCGCCGACCCGGACCGGCTCATGGAGGCCGTGCGGCACCTGGCCGAGAACGCCGCCGAGCACGGCTCGCCGGACGACCCGATCGACTGGTGGATCCACCGCGTCGAGGTCGCCGGCGAGCCCCACGTGGAGATCGCGGTGCGAGACCGTGGCCCCGGGATCACGCCGGAGGCGGCGCGGTCGGCGTTCGGCCGCTTCACCGACTCCGGCGACGATGCCGCCGGCGACTCCGAACGCGGCGACGGGGTCGGCGACGGCCTCGGGCTCGCCGTCGTGCGGGCGATCGCGCAGGCCCACGGTGGTACCGCGTTCGTCGAGAGCGAACCGGGACGCGGGGCCACCTTCGGGCTGACGATCCCCACCGACCACGGGCCGCCCGCGCCGACGGTGGCCGAACACCCCGCGGAGCCGGTGTGACCTCGCCGGACGCGGCGCCGACGACCTCGTACCGCACCCCGTCGCCGCGCCGGAGGGCACCGGAGCCCCGGGTCTCGCGGTGGCGCTGGCTGCGGTCGGCCCGCCTCTGGTCGGGGCTCGGGGCCCTCGGGCTCATCGCGCTGATCCTGCTCGCCGATCACGACGTCGTCTCGGCGTCCGGCCAGACCGTGCACCTGGGTCTGCCGGGTCTCATCACGCTCGTGACGTTCGTCGCCGCCGTGTGGGCCTGGGCGTTCACGCCGCTGGACGACACCTTCGTCGCGCTGGTCGCCGGCACCGTGCTCGTGCTCGCCGGGGTGCTCGACAGCGACCGGCTCTTCGCCACCCTCGGCGACGACACGATCTGGCTGCTCGTCTCGGCGTTCGTCATCGCCGCGGGGGTCACGTCCTCGGGACTGTCCGACCGGGCCGCGTGCTGGCTCGTGGCGGGCGCCACCGGCGTGCGCAGCCTCGTGCACCTCATCACCGCGGCCCTCGTCGTCACGACCTTCGCGGTGCCCGCGACCTCCGGCCGGGCCGCGCTGACACTGCCGGTGTTCATCGCGATCGCCACCGTCCTGGCCGCTCGCGGACAGGAGTACGGCCGGCTCATCCGCGCGCTGGCGCTGCTGTTCCCGACGGTCATCCTGCTCTCGGCCGTCGGCTCCCTGCTCGGGGCCGGCGCGCACCTGGTCACCTCGCAGGTCGTGCAGACCGCGACGGGAGACGGGTTCAGCTTCGCGCAGTGGCTCCTGCTCGGACTGCCGTTGGCCCTGGTCAGCAGCCACCTGGCGGCCGAGCTAGTCCTGGTGCTGTTCCTGGCGCGCGACGACCGGGCCCGCCCGATCGATCTGAGCGTGGAAGAGCTCTCCCAGGCCGCGCCCTACCCGGTGACCGGGCCGATGAGCGTCTACGAATCCCGGGCGGCGCTCATCGTCGTGACCGTGGTCATCCTGTGGTGCACCGCCTCCCTGCACGGGGTGCACCCGGCGATCGTCGCGCTCATCGGGGCCCTCATCACGACGTCCCCGCGGTACGGCTCGACCCGCCTCAAGGACAACCTCAAGAAGGTGCCGTGGTCGCTGCTGCTGTTCCTCGCGGCGACGCTCGCGCTCGGCGACGCGCTGATGACCTCCGGTGCCGCGCAGTGGATGGCGACCACGCTGTTCGCCGGGCTCGGCATCGACTCCTCGCTGCCGTTCATGATCGCCGTCGTCGTGGTCTCCACGCTGGCGCACCTCGTCATCCAGTCGCGCTCGGCGCGTTCGGCGGTGCTGGTGCCGATCGTCGTCGCGCTCGCGCCGACGATGGGGGTCTCGCCCGCCGCGGCGGCCTTCGCGTCGACGGCCGCCGCCGGCTTCTGCCACACGCTGCCGGCGTCGGCCAAGCCGGTCGCCATGTTCTCGGCCGTCACCGAGGTGCCGACGTACACGCCCGCCGACCTGCGCCGGCTCAGCCTGCTGCTCGCGCCGCTGACCGCCGCCCTCGTGCTGCTGTTCAGCTACACCGTCTGGCCGCTGCTCGGCCTGCCCTTGTGACGGGTGACCACCTGTGACCGCCTTCTCGACCGCCTTCTTGACCGCCTTCTTGACCGCCCTGTGATTCCTACGATTCGAGGTACGCCATGCCGGCCGTCGTCCCGCACCGTTTTCTCATCGCGCCCAGCGGGTTCAAGGAGTCGCTGGACGCAGCGGAGGTCGCCGAGGCCATCGCTCGCGGGGTGCGTCGCGCGCTGCCGGGGGCCGTCACCGAACGGATCGCCATGGTCGACGGGGGAGAGGGCACCGCCGCTTCGCTCGCCGCGTCGACCGGGGGCCGGCTCGTGCCGGTGCCGGTGACCGGACCGGTCGGGCAGCCGGTGCAGTCCCACATCGCGCTGCTCGAGGGTCCGGCGCGGGGCACGGCGGTCGTCGAGATGGCGGCGGCCGCCGGGTTGCGGCTCGTGCCGCCGGACCTGCGCGACCCCACCGCGACGACCACCTACGGGGTCGGCCAACTCATCGCGGCGGCCCTCGACGAGGGCGCGACCCGGATCCTCGTGGGCTGCGGCGACTCGGGCACCTCCGACGGGGGAGCCGGCATGGTGCGGGCGCTCGGCGGGCGCATCCTCGACGCCGACGGGGAGTCCGTCGGTGACGGGGGGTCGGAGCTGGCACGGGCCGCCTGTCTCGACCTGTCCGGGTTGGATCCGCGGCTGGCGGACGTCGACCTGCAGGTGGCGTGCAACATCCACAACGTGCTCACCGGGCCGCGCGGCGTCGCGCGGGTGTTCGGGCCGCAGAAGGGCGCGACGCCGGAGCAGGTGGAGACCCTCGACGAGGCCCTCACCCGGTGGGCCGCGCTGCTGCAGGTCACGTGTGCCGACCGGCTCGCGGCCCTGGGGCTCGACGTCGCGACCGGGCCCGGCACCGGCGCCTCCGGGGGCCTGGGCGCCGCGCTCGCAGCGGTGTGCGGGGCCCGGTTGCGGCAGCGCTTCGACGTGCTGCTCGACGGTGACCTGTCCGGCATCGACCTCGACGCGGCGATCCGGCGTGCCGACGTGGTCATCACCGCCGAGGGCGCGGTCGACTTCCAGACGCCGCGGGGCAAGGTGCCGGCCGAGGTGGCGCGGCGCGCCGAGATCCACGGCAAGCCGTGCCTGGCGCTCGCCGGCTCGATCGGGCAGGGCGCGACCGACGTGCACGACATCGGCATCGGCGCCGTCATCGGCATCATCCCGATCCCGATGGAGCTGAGCCAGGCCGTCGCCGAGGCGCAGACCCTCGTCGCCGACGCCGCCGAGCGGGCGACCCGGCTGCTCATCATGGGCGCGACCTTCGCGTCCGGCGAGTGAGCCGGGTCGTTCCGGTCGCGGCGGCGGCGCGCTCGTGTCACCCTGACCGACACCCCGACGGGTGTTCTGCTGCAGGAGGAAACGATGAGCCAGTCAGATGCGGGCCGCCAGCCGGCCGACGAGCCGTACCCGACCGCCAGCGGCCAGGCCGACGGCACGGGCGCCGAGGTCGAACCGGAGCTGAACGACACGTACGGGATGGCGGAGGTGCAGGAGGAGGACGAGCCCGACTCCGGCTCCGACTCCGGCTCTGGGCAGGAGGAGTAGGGCTTACCGCCGGTGCGCGTCGCGGAAGTGGCGGTAGCGGCGGGCGATGACGACGACGAGGGGCTCGATCTCGACGCCCTCCTCGCGGGTGATGTGCGCGCGCACCTGCCGCCGGGTGCGCGCGATCGCCAGCAGCCCGAACGCGGCGATCGGTAGTTGCGTGGCCATCGCCCAGCGAAAGCTCGTGAGGCTGTACCCGCCGAACAGGTCGAGCACGACGCCGGTGACGAAGATCGTGATGAGCGCGCCGGAGAACCCGCCGGTGTTGATGACGCCGGTGGCGGTGCCGAGCCGGTGCGCCGGTACGAAGGTGCGCGCGAAGTCGAACCCGATCGCGGAGCCGGGCCCGCCGACCGCGATGCAGACCATGAGCAGCGCGAGCAGCGGGATCGGGGCCGCGCCGGGCCACAGCAGCACGAGCAACCACGGCAGCATCGTCACCGCGACGACGGCCATGACCATGTCGCTGCGGCGGTAGGGGTGCCGGCCGGTGAACACCCCGAGCGCGGGACCGGCTCCGAGGCTGGTCACGGCGAAGAGCGTCATCATCGCGCTGGCCTGCGGGCCGGTGAGGGCCTCGCCGGCGGTGAGGTAGGGGTAGCCCCACATCATCGCGAAGGCCATCGTCGAGAACGACGTCGTGAAGTGGGTCGCCATGCCGAGGCGGGTGGCGGGGTGGGCCCAGACGGCCTTGATGCGCGCGATCGTGGAGACCGCCTCCGTCTCGGTCGTCACGCGGCGGATCGAGCCGGAGTCGGTGCGTTCGACGGGGCGGTTGCGGATGATGACGGCCGCGGCGAGGGCGGCGAGGAGGCTGACGAGGGAGGCGGACAGGAACGCGGGGGTCCACCCGAAGACGCCGAGCGCCCAGGCGAACGGCACGGCCGAGGCGATCTGGCCCAGCTGCCCGAGCATGGCGGTGAGCTGGGTCATCAGCGGCGTCTGCCGGGGTGGGAACCAGTTGGGGATGAGGCGCAGCACGCTGGCGAAGATCATCGCGTCGCCGGCGCCGACGATGATGCGGGCGACGATGCCGGAGGGAACCGACTCCGCGAAGGCGAGGGCGAACTGGCCGAGGAACATCAGCGCGCTGCCGACGCCGAGCAGCAGGCGGCTGCCGAAGCGGTCGATGAGCACGCCGACGGGGATCTGCAGGCCGGCGTACACGAGCAGCTGCAGCACGACGAAGGTGCCGATGAGGCCCGCGGGGGCCGAGAAGTGTCGGGCGGCCTCGACGCCGGCGATGCCGAAGGTCGTGCGCTGCATGACGGCGGCGATATACGTGAAGACGCCCGCCGCCCAGACGAACCACATGCGATGCGTTGCCACTTGCGACATTCTCTCAGCCGCTGCGGGCGGGCCGACCGGCCGGTGCCCGAGCGGGCATCGGCGGGTGCTCGCGGGTGCTCAGAGCAGGGGCAGGAGGGTGACGGCGCCGGCGATGAGGGGGATGGAGACGAAGGTCGAGAGCGCGACGGCGCTGGCGGCGGTGCTCGGGTCGTCGCTGAACTCGCGGGCGAGCATGTAGGCGTTGACGGCGGTGGGCATGGCGCAGGCGAGCACGAGGCTCTGTAGCGGGAGACCGTGCAGCCCCATCGCGAGCCCGGCGCCGTACGTGGAGAGCGGCACGACGACGGCGCGGAGCCCGACGGACAGGAGCACCGGCCGGGTGAGGTTGATGCGCTGTGACTGTCCGAGTTGCAGACCGAGGCACAGCAGCACGAGCGGGATCGCGCCGTCGGCGAGCAGTTGGATGCCGCTCATGAGGGCGGCGGGGGTCTGCAGGCCGGCGCCGCGCACGGCCAGGCCGATGACGAGGGCCCACATGACGGGCAGGAGGGCGACGCGGCGCAGCCCGGCGAGCACGCCGCCGGTGGCGCCGAGCAGTGCCGGTCCGACGGTGAACATCAGCAGCAGGGACGCCATGAAGATGACGAGCGCCTGGTCGAGGCCGGGCTGGCCGAGGGCGAGCAGCGCGATCGGCAGACCGAAGTTGCCGTTGTTGCCGATGATCGTGCAGCCGACGACGACCCGCCGGGCGCGGCGGGCGAACAGCAGGCTCGCGCCGTAGGCGAGCGCGGCGGCCACGGCCATCGCGAGCAGGTAGGCGATCGTCAGGCGGGCGCCGTCGCGGGGCGAGACGTCGGTGGTGACGACGGTGACGTAGGCGAGCGCGGGGGTGAAGCCGTGCAGGCTGACCTTGTTGACGGAGTCGATGTCGATCGGGAAGGCCCGCGCGAGGACGACGCCGACGCTCGCGACGAGGACGACGGGGAAGATGACGTTGATGAGGGCCGCGAGCACGAGCGCAGCCTAGGGGAGCGCGGCGGCGGCGCTGCGGCGCCGGTGGTGTCGCCGGTCGGCGCGCCGTGACCGCAGCCAGAGTGCGAGGGCGGCGAGCTCGACGAGGAACAGCGCGAGCATCGCGGCCCCGTTGAGGACGGCGGCGTTGCCGAGCAGGTGCACGACGATCGGTACCCAGACGGTGCCGGTGAGGTAGCGGGTGACGTAGAAGAACGGGATGGAGAACAGCCCGGTGATGAGGCCGTTGACCACGTCGAACGCCGCGATGTGCCAGATCGTGAAGACAACGGTGCCGAGGAGGGTGGTGGCGACGGGGCCGACGCGGGCGTGCTCGCAGATGTGCACGAACAGCCCTCGCATGAGCACCTCCTCGACGACGGGCGGTTGCAGGGCGGCGAGGATGAGCACGGGGGTGGCCAGGTGCGCGGCGAGGCGTGCGGTGCCGTCGAGCAGGGTGAGCCCGGGGATGAGCACGGCGAGCAGGATCGCTGCGGTCCAAAGCCATTGGGTGCGGGTCTGCGGCGGTCTGAGCCCGGTAATCGCGCCCCACGTGTGGCGGGGCTCGCGGGTGAGCAGGCGCCACAGCAGCGGTACGAGCACCAGGTAGAGGACGATCCCGACGATGAGTCGCCAGATGCTCGCCTGCGGCCACCAGTCGTCGGCCTCGAACGTGTGCAGCGGCGAGAGCCAGCGGGCGATCGCGACGAGGGCGAACCACGACAGGCCGAGAGCGACCGCGAGCGCCACCAGCGCCCAACGGCGCCAGGGCATGACGGTGGTTGGCTGCTCGGTGGTTGGCTGCTCGGTGGCGGGCTGTTCGGTGGTGGGCTGCTCGGAGTCGGGCACGGCCCCACGGTATGGGCGTGCGTCAGCCGGCGCGTGGTCGGTTGCCGATGGGGGTTCCGTCGGCTCTGCTCCACTGGACCTGGCCGTCGACCACAACCC
>JBDIAM010000136.1:0-9012 GCA_039812445.1 Piscicoccus intestinalis
TCGTGCGCGCCGGGTACGTCGGGCGCAAGAGCGGCCGCGGCTTCCACACGTACGAGAACGCGTAGCCGAGCCGGCCGCGTCGGGCCGCGGTGGGCGCGCCCCGGCTACGAGGTGCCGGTCGCGCCCGGCCCGGTTGCGCCGGGGGAGGCCGTGCCGCCCGTGCCCCCAGTGCCGCCCGTCGCGCCCGGCGAGGGGCTGCTCGGCGGCAGCTGCGGGGTGAGGTCGCGCATGGTCCCGGCGATCGAGTCGGCCCCCGACTTCACCCGCTCGGTGAACGCGACCCGCTGCCATGTGGGCCAGGACAGCGTGAACGTGATCGGGCTGCCCGGAGTGCTCGATTCGATGGTCACGTTCGTCGCGCGCATCGGCGTCAGCGACGGCCGGAACGTCGTCGGCACGAGGATCTGACGCTCGGAGGGGTCGGCCATCGCGAGCATCGACCACGGCACCCGGAACCGCAGGATCGCCGGGTCGTCGGCGGAGGCCCGCGCGAGATGCCAGGTGGCGAGCGTGTTGTAGTCGTCGGCCTGGTCGTCCCACCACGAACCCAGCTGCAGGGTGCCGATGTCGAGGAAGGTCGGCGACACCGGCGTCGTCGTGCCCGGCACGAGATAGCTGCGGTTGAGCACGAGCTGCTCGGTGTTCCAGCCGCCGCGCGCCGGCGAGGGCCACCAGCCGCGGGGCAGCCCGTCGAGGCGGATCGGGTCGAGCCCGGAGCGGATGAACACGACGGTGGTGCTCATCGTCGGCACCATGCGGATCGCGACGTCGAAATCGGGTTCGCCGCTGCCTCCGGGGAAGCGCAGCCCGGCGCCGGCGAGCAGGTCGAAGCCGATCTCGACGGGCGAGGTCACCCGGCCTTGGAAGTACAGCGTGAGGTAGGCCCACGTGGCGTCGTTGTCGAAGGTCACGCGCGACAGGAAATCCTGCGGGGCGTCGTGCACGACGCGCTCGCCCATGCGCACGGGGTCGTGGGCGATGAGCCCGGACCACTGGTCCGCGGTGAGGGGGTCGTGGAACAGCGGGCGGCGGGCCGAGGGCACGAGCGCGTACCGCTCGGCGGTGTTCCACGTCGACGCCGCCCAGTTGTCGTGCCAGCCGGCGAGCGTGGCGCCGGTCAGGCCGAGCGAGGCGAACATCGACAGCATCTCCGAGTTGATCCGCATCATCTCGGGCTCGCTGTGGTGGCCCTGGTTCCGGCCGTTGACGCCGTTTCCGCCCGAACCGAGGGCGCTCGCGACCCCGAACGACGTGATGAACAGCGGCAGCCCGTCGAAGGTCTCCTTGAGCTGCTCGAGGTAGGCGCGGTACGGGTCGTCGCCCTGCAGCGCCGGCTCGTGGAAGAGGAACAGGTGCGCGAACGGCTGCACCTCGTAGGCGGCGAACCGTCCGCCCGGCCAGGCCGCGGTGGTCACGACGTGCCGCGCGTCGAGCGCGACGAGGTCGGCCTGCCGGTCCGGCTCCTGCGGATGATCGAGCGGATCGACCTCGGGACCGGCGGCGAGCGCGAGCGGCACGCTCATGCCGCGCTTGGCGAGATCGGCCGCGAGCTCCTCGAGGCGGGCGGCGCACCACCGCTCCGAGGGCGTCGCGTCGGCCGAGGAGGTCACGTACCGCCCGCGGACCGCCGGGGCTTTCGCGTTGGCGGCGTCGGTGCTCTGCAGTTGGGCGGGTAGCCAGCGGTCGCCGACGACGAACGCGATGGTCCACGCGGAGACGTCGGCGGTCCAGGAGCCGGTGACGGCGGCGCTGCCGGCGCGCCGACTCAGGTCGCCGTGCACGGCGGCGGACGCGGCGAGCAGTTCGGTGCGGGCGGTGCGGGTCACCGACTCCGCGTACAGCCCGGCGGTCGACAACGCGTCGGTGCCGATGATCTCCACGCCCTGGATGAGGTAGATCGGCTTCGTCGGGTGCGCCTCGTTGTAGCGCAGCAGCTCCTCGTAGAACACGGGCGCGTGCAGCCCGGGCAGGCGCACGACCCGAATGTTGAGCTGGGCCATCATCGGCAGCCAGCGGCGGTAGTCCGCGCGGGTGGCCGACCGGGCTCCGGCGATGTGGCCGGGGGTGTTGGCATCGAGGGTGACGCCGGCCCAGAACGTCACGTCGCCGCCCTCGGTGTGCAACACGAGCCGGTCGTTGACCTGCCGCGCGACGCAGGCCAGCCCCGCGAGCCGCTGCGGCCGCGGAGCCCACGAGTCACGGACGGTGGCCTGCGTCGACGTCGTCGCCGCCGGTGTCGGAGCCGGGCTGCCGGTGGCGGTCGCCACCTGCTCGGGTTCGTCGCTCGAACACGCCGCCAGGGCCGCTCCCGCTCCGGCCGTACCGAGCGCCATCGCCGACCCGTGAAGGAAGCGCCTCCGACTCAGCGGGGGAGGCGGGTTGGTCACGTCGTGCTCCTGGGCTCGGTCTCGGGTCGGTGTCGCGCGCGTCTCGGCATAGTCTGACCGCTGGTCGGCGCCCGGTCGAACCGACAGGCCCCGGGGCGGGGACGAAGGGCCGCCGGATCGGCTGCACGTCCGCGGCAGTACGCGTGGCGCGGCGATCGGGTGCGTTCGCTGCCCGCGGACCGGGGCCGCGGCGAGACCATTGCCTTCCAACCTGGAAGAATACCGCCATGCCGCGATCCAACCGGCGCCGGCGTGAGGCGACCTCCATCAGCATCGACCGGGCGCTGGGCGGCATGACGCGCACCGAGAGCCACCCCGACGGCGAGTGGGCGGTGCGGCGCGTCAAGGGATCGGTGGCGCCGCGCAGCTACCTGTGCCCCGGCTGCCAACAGGTCTTCGACGGCACCCGCCCGCACATCGTCGCCTGGCCCACCGACGGCCTCGGCTCGGTGGCGGATCGGCGGCATTGGCACACCACGTGTTGGCAGGCCCGCAATCGGCGCCGTCCCGGCGGTGCGTTGCGCTGAGACGGGGCGTTGCGCGGAGACGGGGCGTTGCGCTGAGGCGGCGGCGCGTTGCGCGGAGGCGGGCCGCCCGCGCTCGCGTGCGGCCCGCCTCCGATCGCTCGGTCTCAGATGTTGCGGAACCGGTTGATGGACGGCAGCAGCTCCTCGCGCATCTGCGGGTTGGTGACGCCCAGCCCCTCCTCGGGCGCGAGGCACAGCACGCCGACCTTGCCCTGGTGGGCGTTCCTGTGCACGTCGAGGGCGGCCTGGCCGGTGTCCTCCAGCGGGTACGCCTTGCTCAGCGTCGGGTGGATGAGCCCTCGCTTGATGAGGCTGTTGGCCTCCCACGCCTCGCGGTAGTTGGCGAAGTGCGAGCTGATGATCCGCTTGAGGTTCATCCACAGGTAGCGGTTGTCGTACTCGTGCATGTAGCCGGACGTCGACGCGCAGGTGGTGATGATGCCGCCCTTGCGGGTGACGAAGACCGACGCGCCGAACGTCTCCCGGCCGGGGTGCTCGAACACGATGTCGATGTCGGAGCCGCCGGTGAGCTTGCGGATGTCGGCGCCGAACCGCCTCCACTCCTTGGGGTTCTGCTTGGTGTTCTCCTCGTTCCAGAACTGGTAGCCGCCCTCGCGGCGGTCGAGCACGAGCTCGGCGCCCATCTTGCGGCAGATTTCGGCCTTCTCCGGGCTGGAGACGACGCAGATCGGGGTGCCGCCGCCGGCCAGGCACATCTGGGTGGCGTACGAGCCGAGGCCGCCGGAGGCGCCCCAGATGAGCACGCGGTCACCGAGTTTCATGCCCGCGCCGTTCTTGGAGATCAGCTGCCGGTAGGCGGTGGAGTTGACGAGACCGGGGCAGGCCGCCTCCTCCCACGTCAGGTGCGCGGGCTTGGGCATGAGCTGGTTGGCCTTGACGATCGCCAGCTCGGCGAGGCCGCCGAAGTTCGTCTCGAAGCCCCAGATGCGCTGCTCGGGGTCGAGCATCGTGTCGGAGTGCCCGTCGTGGTGCTCGAGCTCGACCGACAGGCAGTGCGCGACGCACTCCTGGCCGGGCTGCCACAGGTGCACGCCGGGGCCGGTGCGCAGCACGACGCCGGCGAGGTCGGAACCGACGATGTGGTACGGCAGGTCGTGCCGCTTGGCCCACGGCGAGAGCTTGCCGTACCGCTCGAGGAAGCCGAACGTCGGCACGGGCTCGAAGATCGACGTCCACACCGTGTTGTAGTTGACCGCGCTGGCCATGACGGCCACGAGCGCCTCGCCCGGGCCGAGTTCGGGGATCGGCACGTCGTCGAGGTGCAGGCTCTCCTGCGGGTTCTTGTCGCGGCTGGCGCGGTCGGCGAACATGTCGACCTCGTCCTTGTGCACCGTGACGGCGCGGAAGCTCTCCGGTAGCGCGAGATTGCCGAACGCCTCGGCGGATCGCTCCCCGGACATGATTGCGTCGCGGATCTCCTGCACGCTGGCCTCCTCGCCATCGCGATCAGCGCGGTGCTGATCGGCTGTTCGAACCTTTGCCGCGCCCAACGCTCCGGTGCGTCCGGATCACATGGCGCTTGGCGCCGAGGATATCGAGCGGCGCGTGGTCTGGCCGCCGGTTCGCGGCATCCGGGCACAACGTCCGGCGCCCACGACGTCCGGCCCGGGCCCGCAACGGGGCCCGGGCCGGACGGTGCGGTCGGCGCGTCAGTGATTCAGTGCGTCGGTGCGTCGGTGCGTCGGTGCGTCGGTGATTCGGTGCCTCAGTGGGAGGTGCCGGGCTCGACGAGCTCGACGAGCACGCCACCGGCGTCCTTGGGGTGCACGAAGTTGATCCGGCTGCCGGCCGTGCCGATCTTCGGCTCGGGGTACAGCAGCCGCAGGCCACGCTCCTTGAGCTTGGCGCACACGTCGTCGATGTCCTTGACCCGGTAGGCCATCTGCTGGATGCCGGGGCCGGACTTGTCGAGGAACTTGGCGATCGTGCTCTTCTCGTTCAGCGGCGCCAGCAGCTGGATGCACGAGGTCGAGTCGCCGACCTCCATCATCGCCTCCGCGACGCCCTGCTCCTCGTTCACTTCGCGATGCGCCATGCGCATCCCGTACTTCTCCTCGTAGAACGCAATGGCCTCGTCGAGGTCGCGAACCGCGATGCCGACGTGGTCGATGTGGGTGAACAGACCGGAGTTCTCGCTCATGTGCCCACCCTAGGGGCAGCGCGGCGGGCGCGGTCGGGACTTGCGTCTTCTGTTCGTGGCATCGCCGCGCACCGGCCACGCCGCGCCGGGGCATCGCGGTAGCCTCGGCTGCGAGGAACGAAGGGGTGCATCGATGACCGCGGCGCAGTTCGATCGCAGCGTCGTCGCGCCCGCCCCGCCGCGTCGCCCCCGGCCGACGCGCCGCACGGTTCGACTCCCGAAAGGTTGACCATGGCACGACGTGATGTCGACGTACCCACCCTCGTCGAGGCGGCCCGAGGCGGGTCGCCGCGGGCGGTGGCCCGGCTCGTCTCCCTCGTGGAGGACGCGAGCCCGAAGCTGCGCGAGATCATGGTCGCCCTGGCTCCGCACGCGGGCCGGGCGCACGTGCTCGGCATCACCGGCAGCCCCGGGGTCGGCAAGTCGACGTCGACGAACGCGCTGGTGCGGGCCTTCCGCGCGCAGGGCAAGCGGGTCGGTGTGTTGGCGGTCGACCCGTCGTCGCCGTTTTCCGGCGGCGCGCTGCTCGGCGACCGCGTGCGCATGCAGGACCACGCGCTCGACCCCGAGGTCTACATCCGCTCGATGGCCAGCCGCGGTCACCTCGGCGGCCTGTCGTGGTCGACGCCGCAGGCCATCCGCGTGCTCGACGCCGCCGGGTGCGACGTCATCCTCGTCGAGACGGTCGGCGTCGGGCAGAGCGAGGTCGAGATCGTCGGGCTGGCCGACACGACGATCGTGCTGCTGGCTCCGGGCATGGGCGACGGCATCCAGGCCGCCAAGGCCGGAATCCTCGAGATCGGCGACGTCTTCGTCGTCAACAAGGCCGACCGCGACGGCGCCGACGCGACCGTGCGCGACATCCGGCACATGATCAGCCTCGGAGACCGTACCGAGCCCGGCCTGTGGCGTCCGCCGGTCATCAAGACCGTGGCCTCGGCCGACACCGGCGTCGACGAGGTCGTCGAGGGCATCGACAAGCACGTCGCGTGGATGGAGGCCCACGGCGAACTGCAGCGCCGCCGCAACAAGCGCGCCGCCGACGAGATCGAGGCCATCGTGCTCGCCCAGCTGCGGGCGCGGATGGGCGACCTGCGCGGCTCGCACGGCATCGACGAGCTCGCCGCCCGCGTCGTCGCCGGTGAGTCCGACCCCTACACCGCCGCCGACAAGGTGCTCGACGACATCGCCTGAGACACGCGCTCGGCTGCTGGGGGACTGGTGGCGCGGTCTGCGCAGCGGGCGCCGACCGGCCGCTCGTAGGCTGGGCGCATGCTGCTCGCCTTCTCCGTCGCCCCGTCGGTGGCCGCCGACGACACCGGCTCCGTGCACGAGGCGGTCGCCGACGCCATCGAGATCGTGCGCGCCAGCGGCCTGCCGAACTCCACCGACGCCATGTTCACCACTCTGGAGGGGGAGTGGGACGAGTGCATGGCCGTCGTCAAACGGTGCTGCGAGGCACTGCAGGCGCGCTCGCCGCGGGTCTCGCTCGTGCTCAAGGCCGACATCCGCCCCGGCCACACCGGTGAGCTCGCCGGCAAGGTCGAGCGCATCGAGACCGAGCTGGCGCGACGTCAGGCCTGAGTCGGCTCCTCGTCCTGAGTGCGCGAGAACACGAGCAGCGGGGTGTCGTCGGTGATGAACCGGCTCCACGGCACCTGCGCGACGTACGCGCGGTAGGCGTGCTCGCGGGCCTGGCCGGTGGTCACGACCCCGACGACCGGCGTGCGGGTGCCGCGCACGTCGAGGCCGGCCCGCACCGGCTTGCGAAAGGCCCGCCACCACCGCTTGCTGTCGCTGTACATCACCGCGACCACCCAACCCTCGGGGTGGGAGACGGCGTGCAGCGGAACGCTGACGTGGCGACCCGCGCGCGGGGCCCAGTAGTGCAGGATCACCGTGTTGCGGCCGAAGATCGGGCGCAACGGCGAATCGATGAGCCGGAATTGCAGCTGCGTGACCGCGGTACGTAACCGTCCCACCGTTCCCCCTCATGGCGCCGGGCTCCCGCCCGTTCGGCTCAACGGTACGCGGTCGGGTGACGTGGGTCGATCGT
Organism: Piscicoccus intestinalis; assembly: GCA_039812445.1. Taxonomy (GTDB): domain Bacteria; phylum Actinomycetota; class Actinomycetes; order Actinomycetales; family Dermatophilaceae; genus Kineosphaera; species Kineosphaera intestinalis_A. The sequence goes on from JBDIAM010000136.1 coordinate 7,132, forward strand.
GGTGCCACAGCGCCGGTCCGGGCGCGGTGCCGGCTCTCGATACCCCTACGCTGAGCTGCGTGGCTGCCCCGATGTCCTTCGACCCGATCCGGCGCGCCGCCGACCTGTGGGAGCGACGCTGGGGCCGGCGGTCGGCCCCGCAGGCGATGGCCTCGGCCACCTCGGTCATGCGCGTGCAGCAGCTGCTGCTCGCCCAGTTCGACGCCGCACTGGCCGACCTCGGCCTGACGTTCGCCCGCTTCGAGGCGCTCGTGCTGCTGACGTTCAGCCGCGAGGGCCGGCTGCCGATGCGGGTCGTCGGCGAGCGCCTCATGATCCACGCGACGAGCGCGACCCACATCGTCCAGCGCCTCGAGGCCCAGGGCCTCGTGCAGCGCGTGCCCAACCCCGACGACGGCCGCGGCACCCTGGCCGTCATCACGCCGGCCGGGCGCGACCTCGCCGACCGCGGCATGCGCGAACTCGTCGACCGCGGCTTCGGCCTCGACGCCCTCACCGACGACGAGCGCGTCGAGCTGTTCCGGCTCCTGGAGAAGGTGCGGCGCGGCCACGGCGACCTCGCCGACTGATCAGCCTCGGTGTGTTGACAGGTCACGCCCCACGAGCACGCACCACGCGATGAGCAGCGGTGCCGTCGGAGCCAGCGCCACCGGCGGCACCCACGGGCTGACGACGGTGTAGGCGGCCAGCCACAGCCCGGTGACGAGCCCGACCCAGCGCAACGCCCCGCCCCGCGGCCACGAGCCGCCGATGAGCCAGGCCGCCGCGCCGAGATGGCCGATGAACCGCACGCCGAGGAACATCGTCGGCTGCGCCCCGGAGGCGGCGAGCAGGCCGGCGCACAGGTCGAGGACCAGCCACCACAGGCCGCCGAGCCGGGCGAGGAGCGGCGCCGGCCAGGCCGGCAGCACCCAGCACAGCAACAGCAGGTGGGGGATCGCGGCCAGGAGCGCCCCGAGCGGGGTGCCGTCGGCGAGCGCGGACCCCGCGCCCGTCTCCGGGCCGAGCGCGAATCGGGAGAGGCCGAGCGCGAATCCGACGGCGGCGGCGTAGGCGGCGATGGCTGGAGCGGTGCTTCGGGTTCGACGGGCGGCGTCGGGCGATGAGTGCGGCACCCGGTCAGTAAAGCCGACCGAGCGAGTCTGTCGATGCGTTCGTACTGCTTCCCGGAATCTCGACCGGCATATTCTCGCCCCTTGGACATTTCGCCGTATATTCCGGCCGGATCGGGCCTGGATCAGGTGTTCGGAGTGTGCGTGAAAAATTCTCCGGGCGTGTCGTGGATAACTGCTGTGGACGAAACTTCTGTTATCCACAGATTCGATCTGTGTCTGGATTCCCTCTGACCGCCGGGCTAGAGTAAAACACGTGATCGAGCCTTGTGCAGCGACCTGGAAAGGAGGCCGTCATGTCGATCGAGGCGCCCTCCACGGCAGATCAACCGGTGATTCCCGAGCCGATTCCCTCATCGATTCCGGCGTCGATTCCGGCAGCCGGCGAATTCTCCGAGAAGTCGAAACGGGACCTGTGGGACCAGTTGCGTGAGTTGGCGCGCGCGGGGGAGTCGATCCACGTGAGCGCCGCACGGATCGCCGGTGAACTGGCCCGGGTGCAGGCGGCCGAGGACCTGGTGCGCCAGAACGAGTTGATCGACCGCGGGCAACTCGCACCCCGGTACCGCAAAACCGCCGTCGACCTGCTGGCCGAAGCCAGTGCCTGCGTCCAAGACACCGCCGTCGCCACCCTGGGCGGACCGGTCGGGCTGTGGGCCGGACGCATCGCCGTCGGGGTCGCCCCGGAAGCGATCGCCGCGCCCGTGTGCCAGGCCGTGGACGCCGGGGCGATCACGTTCGCCCAAGGCGCCGCGCTGGTCCACGACAT
>JBDIAM010000137.1:0-9012 GCA_039812445.1 Piscicoccus intestinalis
CTCGATCGCCGGCTCGATCGCCGGGCCGGTCGTCGTCGAACCGGTCGAGTCGCTCGGCTCGGTCGCGCTCGGCTCGGTCGCGCTCTGGCCGCTCGGGCCGCTCGGGCCGGTCGAGTCGTTCGGGCTCGGGTCGATCGGTCATGTCGGCCTCCTTCGCGCCGGGCGCGCGGCCCGGTTCGTCACTTCCCCGTGAACCCCTCCATTTCCCCGTCCGCGAGAAACCACACGTCCCGCATGCCCGGGGGGCGGCCCGGCTCCATGTAGTACTCGGTGCCGAAGAACGTCGCGAAGACCTGCGGCGGCATCGCGAGCATCATCCCGACGTCGGTGGTCTGGCTCGCGTGGCAGGCCAGCGCGGCCCGCTTGGTCGCGAGGTCGGGGGTGACGTCGACGCGGTAGTGCAGCTCCGACTCCGGTGTGCCGAACGGGTTTCCGTCATCGGACGGGCCGTCCGGGTCCCAGTCGGGGGCCTCGCCCGCCGCGGCCGCCGCCTCGAACATCCGCCGCATCGCGTCACGGTTCATCGTCGACTCCAGCAGCCGCGGCCGGCGCGCCGCGAGTTCCGCGGCGCGGTGCACGAGGTGATGCACCTTGACGTGGTCGGGGTGCCCGTACCCGCCGTGCCAGTCGTACCCGACGAGCACGTCGGCGTTCTCCTCGTCGAGCACCTTCGCGAGCCGGCCCGCGGCCTCCTGCAGGTCGGCGCCGTGCAACGACCCCGGTCCCGAATTCTGCTCCCACCCGGTCATGCCCGAATCGGCGTAGCCGAGCCAGACGACCCGGGCCGTGCCGATCACCTCCGCGCTGGCCTGCGCCTCCCGGCGCCGGCGCTGCACGACGGTCTCCCCGGGCGCGAGGTCGTCGGGCGGCTGGCCGTGGTCGCCGTTGGTCGCGAAGACCACGACGACGCGGTGGCCCTCGCGGGCGGCGCGGGCCATGGTCCCGGAGGTCTGCGAGGCCTCGTCGTCGGGGTGGGCGTGGCAGAAGACGATCGTCGACACGCTCGCCATGGTGACACCTTCGCGGGGCGAGCCGCCGCGCCCGACCGACCAGGGGACGGCGGGCGAAAGCGGGCGGCGACGAACGACCCAGGAAACCGCTGTGGGAGAGACACTCTGACCATGACGACTTCCGATGCGATCCGCCTCGTCTGGCCGCAATGGCAGGGCGCCGACCCCGCGACCGCCACCGCGCTCGTGCCGGAACTGCCGCCGGTGGAGGCGCAGCGCGGGTACGCGCTCGGAGCCAGGCTGCTCGACGTCATCGCCGGAACCCCGGACTGCCCGACGGTCGTCGTGCCGGTCTCGATGGAGACCCGGGGACTGACGACCACCGACGGGGTCTACGCCCGCGAGGTCGTGCTCGACCAGTTGCGCACCGCCGTGCGGCTGCTCGCCGAGCACGCGCCGCGCCGCATCACGACCTACGGCGGCGAGTGCTCGGTGAGCGTCGCGCCCTTCGCGCACCTCGCGTCGCTGTACGGGCAGGACCTGGCGATCGTGTGGATCGACTCGCACCCGGACACCGGCATGCCGGAGGCCGACTACGACGGCTATCACGCGATGGCCGTCTCGCACCTGCTCGGCCACGGCGACGGCGAGGTCGTCGCCGCCCTGCCGGCGACCGTCGACGCGTTCCAGGTGGCCCTGGCGGGGTTGCACGAGTGGGATGCCGACCAGGAGCCGTTCATGCGGGGGTGGGGGTTGTCGACCTTCTCCCCCGACGACCTGCGCGACACCACCGAACCGCTGCTCGACTGGCTGCGCGGCACCGGCTGCTCCAAGGTCGCGGTGCACTTCGACGTCGACACGGTCGACAGCAACGAGATCGTCCTCGGCCTCGGCGCCGTGCCCGGAGGCCTGACCGCCGCGCAGGTGGCCCGCACGATCAACGACCTCGCCGGGGCCGCCGACCTCGTCGGGCTGACCATCGCGGAGTACGTGCCGCGTCAGGTCATCGCGATGCGCCGGCTCCTCGATGCGCTGCCGCGGGTCTGAACCCGACGAGCCGGGGGGCTGCCGTCAGCGGCGCCGACCGCTGTTGGCGAGGTAGTTGCCGAGCAGCTCGACGGCGGTTCCGACACCGTCCTCCTGCGCGAGGCGGGTGGCGACGACGACCGCGCGGTGCGCCATGCCGGGGCTCGCGGTCAGCGTCGTCAACGCGTCGGCGAGGTTGGCGGCGGTGAGGTCGGCGCGGCGGATCGGGGCCGGCCCGACTCCGAGTTCGTGCAGGCGGCGGCCCCAGTACGGCTGGTCACCCATGTGCGGCACGGCCATGCTCGGCACCCCGGCGCGCAGCCCGGCTCCGGTCGAGCCCGACCCGCCGTGGGTGACGACCGCGACGCACCGCGGCAGCAGCCAGGCGTGCGGCACGGAGTCGGTGAGCAGCACCCGGGCGGCCAGGTCGTCGGGCACGCCGTGCATGCCGAGCCGGTCGACGCCGCGGTGGATGATCGCGCGCAGCCCGCTGCGCCGCACCGCCTCGAACAGCAGCTCGGTGGTGGCCCGCGGGTTCGGACTCGTCATGCTGCCGAAGCCCAGATAGACGGGCGGCTCGCCGGCGTCGAGAAACGCCCGCACCTCCGCCGGCACCGCGGCCGCGGCCTCCTGCGCCGACGGAGCCGGCAGATTCCAGTAGCCGGTCACCCGCACCCGCGGGCCCCAGTCGCGGGGTTTCGGCAGCACGGTCGGACTCACCGCCATGAGCACCGGGGTGTGCCGACCCTGCTGCCCGTACGCCCAGAACGACTCGCTCGGCAGCCCGAGACGCCCGCGCACCTGCGCGCCCGCGGGGCGCAGGACCCGATGCATCACGGCGAGCGCGAGATAACCGGAGGCCACGTTGAGCACGCTGTCGGAGGCCGACCGCACCGGCGCGAGGCTGGCCGCCGGGCTGCGGGTCGGGATGCCCGGGGTGAACAGGGCGGTGACGTGGCGGCAGCCGCGGGCCGCGGCGATCGCCAGCATCGAGTCGAAGGTCAGGCTCGAGGAGACGACGACGTCGTCGGGGCGCACGATCCGCAGCAGGTCGTCGGCGAGCACCGGGGTGAACGAGCGCACGGCCTCCGACATCGCGCGCAGCTCGGCGGTGGTGTTCGCGTTGCCCAGCCAGCGCCGCCCCAGCGGCGAGCGCATCGCCTCCTGCATGTCGACGCCGAACGGTTCGGGGGTCAGGCCGTGGCTCTCGACCCAGGGCGCGTAGTCGCGACCGGCGGCGAGCGCGACGTCGTGACCGGCCGCGCGCAGGCCCCGGCCGAGCGCGACGAACGGCTCGACGTCACCGCGCGAACCCCATCCCAGGAGGAGAAAACGCATGACGGCATCATGCTCTGCGGTCGCGGCCGTGACATCTGCAGTCGGCGCCTCATCCTCCCGGCCTGGGTTCGCGTGGTGCCGGTGAGCCGGGCGTTGCGGGGCGTTGACTGCGGGCTGTCGGGACGAGACCGGTCGGCTGCCGCCGAACCACCTCCGCGGAGCTGGCTTCGCCGGAGCCGGGCGGTCCAGTCCAGTTCGCACGGGCTCCTGTGCTGAGGGGTGCGGCGCGGCGACCGGCGCGGCGACTGTCCCGGCGACCGACGGGGGGCGGCGCCGCGGCGAACCAGTTCGTCGCGGCGAAGACGCTCGGGGAGCCCGACGTTGTCGGTGTGGGCCCGTAGGGTGGCGACAGCGACGCGAGGAGGCGCGATGTCCGGTTTTTCGGTTCCGTTGAACGAGGCTCTCGACCCGCTGGTGCTCGCCCTCGACGTGGGCTCGACCGGCAGCAGGGGCGCGTTGTACGACGCCGCCGGCCGGCCGGTGCAGCCGCCGGCGGGGGTCGAGGGCCGCAGCTACCGGCTCAAGGTGCCGCACGCGTTCACGACGGCGGCCGACGGCACGTCGACGATCGACGCCGACCAGGTGGTCGCCGAGCTCGGTGAGGTCATCGACACGGTGCTCGGGCGGGCCGGGGGCCGCGAGGTCGCCCAGCGGGTGGCCGCCGTCGCGATCGACACGTTCTCGGCCTCCCTCGTGGGCGTCGACGACTCCGGGGCGGCGCTCACGCCGTGCTTCACGTACGCCGACTCACGCTGCGCCGAGCAGGTCGACGAGTTGCGGGCCGAGCTCGACGAGACCGCGATGCAGCAGCTCACCGGCACGCGGCTGCACAACTCCTATCTCGCGCCCCGGCTGCGCTGGCTCGTCGATTCCGGCGGTGACCGCGGGGTCGCGCGCTGGATGAGCCTGGGCGAATACGCCCACGAGCGGCTGCTCGGCACCTCGGCCGCGGGGCTGTCGGTGGCGGCGTGGACGGGCCTGCTCGACCGGCGCGAGGGCACGTGGCTGCCGCAGATGCTGCAGGCCGCGAAGATCGACGCCGACCGGCTCAACCCCGTGCACCCGCCCGACCAGGTGCTGCGACCGATCGACGACCGGGTCGCGCAGCGCTGGCCGGGGCTGGAGCAGGCGGGCTGGGTGCCGCCGATCGCCGACGGCTACGCCGCCAATCTCGGAGCCGGGGTGGCCGACCCGGGCAGCGCGGTGCTCTCGACCGCCACGTCCGGGGCGGTGCGGGTGCTGCTCGACACGGTGCCGGACGAGGTGCCGCCCGGGCTGTGGTGCTATCGCGTCGACGCCCGCCGCAGCCTGCTCGGCGGGGCGATCAACGACGTGGGCCGGGCGCTCGACTGGCTGCGCTCGACGCTGGCGGTGCCGGACGACGCCGATCGGGCGGAGGCGTTGCGCACGGCGCCCGCGCCGACGACGCCGATGGTGCTGCCGTTCCTGTCCGGCGAGCGCTCGACCGGCTGGCAGGCGCGGGCGCGGGCGGTGTTCACGGGGGTCTCGGCGGGCAGCACGCCCCTGGACCTGTGGCGCGGCGGCGTCGAGGGCGTGGCGCTGACGTACGCGCGGGTCGTCGAGCAGCTCGCCACCCAGACCACGCTGGAGCGGGTCCGCGCCGGAGGCGGGGTGCTGCAGGGCGTGCCCGACCTCGCGCCGATCCTCGCGGACGTGCTCGGGCTGCCGGTCACGCCGGTCGCGATCAAGCGGATGACGCTGCACGGCACCGCGCTGCACGCCCTCGACGTCGTCGCCCCGGACGTGCCGCGCGCCGACATCGAGACGGGGGCCACGGCCGAGCCGACGCCCGAGCACGTCGAGCACTACCGCGACCGGCTCGTCCAGTTCGAGAAGGTATACGCCAGCCTGTTCGGGTAGCCGCCGCTCCCCGACGTGCCCGCCGCGCCCGACGCGGCGGGTGTCGTCGGGCGCCGCCGCGCCCCGGCTCAGGCCGCCTCGACGGCCGGGGCGAGCCGGTCGAACAGTGCGTCGAAGACGTTGGCCCGGTCGAACTGCCGCGCGTACTCGCGGGCGACCTCGCGGTGCCGGGCGAGTCGCTCGGGGCGCCAGTCGCACACGACGGCGTCGAGCGCGGCCCGAATCGCCGCCGGGTCGTTCGGCGGCACGATGAGCGCGGTCTCGCCGACCGCCTCCGGCACCCCGCCGGTCGCGCACGTGATGACCGGACCGCCTCCGGCGAGCATCGACTCCACGAGCGCGATGCCGAACGTCTCGACGAACTCCGGCTGCGCCCGGGTCGGCAGCACGTAGGCCGCCGACCCGGCCATGAGCGACGGCTTCTCGTCGTCGTCGACGTCGGTGAGCAGCACGATCCGCTCGCTCATGCCGGCCTCGTCGATCCAGCGCCGCACGTCGGCCTCCTGGGGTCCGCGCCCGGCGAGCACGAGGCTCACCCGCTCGCTGGCCCGCGACCCGGTGTAGGCCTCGATGAGGTCGTCGAGACCCTTGGCGGAGGCGATGCGCGAGAGGAACAGCGCGTACCCGCCGCGCGTCAACCCCCGCCGGGCCAGGTCGGTCTCGATCCGCTCCTCGCTCAACGACAGGTACGCGGAGGAGTCGACGGCCGGGTAGGAGATGCCGATGCGTTCGTGGCAGGCCGCGGCGAAGTCGGTGCCGTGCATGGCGTCGAGCGCCGCCGCCTCCGCGACGATGAGGTCCTTGGTGTACTGCGAGACCGCGACGCAGTGGTCGGAGCCGAGGTAAGTGGACAGCAGGTGGGCGGCGGCCCCGAACCGGTCGGTCTCCACGCAGGCGCGCACGATGTTCGTGATGTCGGAGCCGACGGCCTCGGCGATCGTCGTGACGCGGGCGCGGCCGAGGCTGCGGGCCACGCGCACGGCGTCCTGCACCGCCACCGTGTGCGGCGACAGGTACAGGGACATCGCGACGGTCGGCACGCCGTCGGAGAAGATCTCGATGAGGCGGCCGGTGAGGCCGGCGAGCCAGCGGCCGTCGGGTACGCGGTAGTCGCCGACCGGCCCGGGGCGCTCGACGATGATGCTGGGGCTGTACGGCGTGACGTGGTCGATGGGCTTGAGCGGCAGCCCGGCGGCCTCGAGCCGGTCGAGGGGCCAGGTGACGATGCGCACCTCGTCGAAGCCGCGCGTCAGGGCGACCTCGGCGAGGCAGCGCGCCTCGCCGGAGTGCCCGCAGATGACCGGGTCGGCGCGGACGACGATGACGAGGCGTTTCGTCGGGTGAGTGGTGGCGGTCACGACGGTCATGGAGCACCTCCTGCGTGTTGGGACAGCGGTCGGTCGAGGGGGTCGGGGCGCCGGCGTCTCAGGCCGTCGGCGCGGGGGCGGAGGGCGGGCGGGTGTGCGCGCCCCACGACGACGGTTCGTCGCCGAGGTCGAGGTGGATGTGCCGCGCGGCGCGGGCGGTCGGGCCGCTCAGCCACGTCGAGTCGTGCTCGCGGCCGTCGATCGTGACGCGCTGCACGTAGGAGACGGGCCCGCCGGGTTCGGGCACGCGCAGGCCACTGGTCGTCAGCCGCAGGTCGCCCTCGGGGCGGGTGAGCCGGGACTCGTGCACGGCGGGCGGGCCGAGGAGGAAGCCGTCCTGCCCGACGACGGGGAACAGCCCGAGGGTCGCCCACAGGTACCAGGCCGACAGACCGCCGGAGTCGTCGTTGCCGGGCAGGCCGCCGCGACCGGCTCCGAACATGTTGGCGATCGCGCCGTGCACGATCTGGGCGGTGCGGTCGGGGCGACCGGTGTAGTGGTAGGCCCACGGCGCGTCGAGGTCGGGTTCGTTGTTGAGGCCCTCGAACCGGCCGAGGGCGTAGCCGGCGGCGAGTTCCTCCTTGCTGGGGTCGACTCCGGGTTGCCGCACGGGGTCGGCGCCGACGCCGAAGAAGCGGTCGAGCAGGCCGTTGAATCGCTCCTCGCCACCGGCGAGTTCGACGCGGCCGGCCATGTCGGGCAGGAGCCGGAAGCTGTAGTTCCAGCGGCCGCCCTCGTAGAACGTGGAGTCGATGAGCAGCCCGGTGGCGGGGTCGAACGCGTTGCGCCACCCGGCGGAGTGCGCGGCCATCTGGTCGGCGAGCGCGTGGTCGCCGACGCCGCGGGCGATGGCGGTCGTGCAGTGGTAGGCGGTGGCCAGGTCGAGGGTGTGGGTGACGGGGTGGGCGACGCCGTGCACGAGGTAGTCCTCGCCGTAGGTGCGGCGCAGGTCGGAGTCGAGGTGCACGAGGGCCCACTCCCAGTCGATGCCGGGTTCGCGGCGGGCCCACAGGTCGGCGAGGAAGACGTGCGCGAGCGCGCTGGCCTGCCGGGAGAACCGGTCGGCGCCCTTGGCCATGCGGTAGCCGATCGGCAGGTTGCCCTCCTGCTCGCAGACGTTCAGCAGCACGTTGGCCAGGTCGACCGCGCGGCCGGGCAGGAGCGTCGTGATGAGCGGCAGCTGGGTGCGGTAGACGTCCCACATCGTGCACAGGTCGAATGCGTACGGACCGTCGGTCGTCCACGACGGGGATTCGTCGACGGCGAAACTCGGCTTGATGAACGAGTGGTAGGAGGCGGTGGCCAGCGTGGTCAGGCGCTCCGGGCTCAGCCCCGTCTCGTCGATGCGGATGTGGTCGAGGTGCTCGCGCCAGCGCTGCCGGGTGAGGTCGCGGCGGGCGTCGTAGGCGGGGCCGAGGATCGCGCCGGCCTCGGCGAGATCGGCGGCCAGATTGGCCTGGGCCTGGGCGACACCGCGCAGCGAGAAGCCCATCCGCACCTCGACCGCCTGGTCGGCGCGGGCCGGACCCATCCAGATGAGCCCGAACGGCCGCAGCGTCGTGGGCCGGATGTAGTCGAAGTCGAGGCGGGTGCCGCCGGGCATGAGTCGCCGGTCGTACCACAGCAGTTGCCGCCAGCCGGGGGCGTCGACCTCGATGTGCACGGCGAGCGGCACGCCCTCGACGACGATCTCGCCCTGCGCGACGCCGGGGTGCAACTGACTCAGGTGTGCCCGCAACGGCACGGTGCGGCTGCGCGGGGTGGGCAGGCCGCCGATCGAGGCGTCGAGCACGATGCGAGCCTGCTCACCGGCTCCGGTGGCCGGAAACGTGTACCGGTGTACGGCTGATTTCGGGCCGACGGTGAGCTCGGCCCGCACGCCGGAGGCGAGGGTGGCGGCGTACTCTCCCGGGCTGGCGCTCTCCTCGCGCAACGGCCAGTAGGTGCCGAGCGCGTCGAGCGGCTCGAGCATCGGGGTGACGCGGAAGTAGTTGTAGTACTTGCGGATCGCGCCGGTGCCGGACTGCTGGAAGTGGGTGAAGCCGGAGGCGACCTGCTCGTCGTGGATCGTGTGCGGCAGGCCCTCGGTGTTGAAGTCGTACAGGCCGTAGCCGGTGGGGTAGCCGCCGGAGTAGGCGCACGCCGAGACCATCCCGAAAGGGTGGGTGGCGCCCGGGTGCGTGTTGCCGACCTGCGGCTTGGGCCACCACCAGGCAGCGGCCAGCCCGTGAGCGGGCGGCAGGTCGGTCGCGCCCGTGCCGATGAAGGGGTCGACGTGCTCGAGCATCCCGACTCCTTCGTGTGGTGGGCGCGCCCCATGGGCAGGGTCTGCGGCCACCGTAAGGAGGCCGTGTTTCACCTGCGTGACGCCGGTTGGTCGGGTCGATGACGGCTCTGACGCTGGTTCCGCCGGCGTGCCAGGTCGAGCGGGAGCCTGACGCTGGTTCCGC
>JBDIAM010000138.1:0-8968 GCA_039812445.1 Piscicoccus intestinalis
GGCCGTCTCACGGTGTGGCGGTGAAGGTGACCCTACCCAACCCGCGTCGCCGGCCCGCAAGCAGGTCCCGCGTGTCGATGGTGCGGCGTGTCGCTGGTGCCCGTCGGCCACGGGACATCCGCCGCGCGCATCGCCCTGGGGCCTGAGGAGTGGTCCCGGGATCGCTACCGTGGTGATGATGTCCACCCCACCGCAGCACTACTTCTCGGCCGAGCCCGACGTGCCCGAGCACCGGCGCACGATCAGCGTGCCGCTGCTGGGGCGCACCGTGCGAGTGCAGACCTCCGGCGGGGTGTTCTGCCCGGACCGGCTCGACCTGGGCACCTCGGTGCTGCTGCGCGAGACCCCCGACCCGCCGGAGCGCGGTGAGCTGCTCGACCTCGGCTGCGGCTGGGGGCCGCTCGCGCTGACGATGGCGCAGCTGTCTCCGGGCGCGCGGGTGTGGGCGGTCGACGTCAACCGGCGCGCGGTGCGGCTGACCGCCGACAACGCCGCCTCCCTCGGCCTGAGCGTGCGGGCCGTGACCCCCGAGGAGGTGCCGGCGGATGTCGCGTTCGACTGCATCTGGTCGAACCCGCCGATCCGCATCGGCAAGGAGGCGCTGCACGAGCTGCTGCTCGCGTGGCTGCCGCGGCTCGCGCCCGGCGGGCGGGCCTACCTCGTCGTGCAGCGAAACCTCGGCTCGGACTCCCTGCAGACCTGGCTGACCCGCACCCTCGGACCCGACTACCTCGTGTCCCGGCACGCCTCGGCCAAGGGCTTTCGGGTGCTCCTCGTCGACCGCCCCACCCCGCGCCCCGTCACCCCCGCCTGACACCCTCCCCACCGCGCCCACTCCCCCTTTTTTTGGCCGAAGGCTGCCCTTTCGGTCGAGGGCTCGTGCTACAGACCTAGCCTTCGCCTGAAAGGGCAGCCTTCGGCCAGGGCGTGGTGGCGGGTGGCTGGGCGTTACGGGAGGGCCATCGCCGAGCCGCCGCCTCCTCGGGAGGTCTCGGCGGCCGCGGTGGCCTTGCCGCCGGAGAAGGTGATCGCCGTGGCGCGGCCGATGGTCTCGGCGGGCTCCATCGGCTGCCCCCACGCGGCGAGCTGCTTGCCGGCGTCGGAGAGGATGAGACCCGGCTCCGCGGTGGCCGCCGTGTTGCGCGAGGAGATCCGCGGCGCCGCAACGGCCTTCACGGGCGTCAGGCCGCGGTCGAGGTAGCCGGTGAGGATCTGCGCGACGCTCGTGATGATCGTCGGACCGCCCGCGGCGCCGACGGCGATGACCGGCGCGCCGTCCTTGAGCACGATCGTCGGCGCCATCGAGCTGCGCGGCCGCTTGCCGGGGGCGGGCAGGTTGGGGTCGGGCACGCCCTGCGTCATCGGCGCGAAGTTGAAGTCGGTCAGCTCGTTGTTGAGCAGGAAGCCCCAGCCGGGAACGACCATGCCGGAGCCGCCGAACTGCTCGATCGTCAGGGTGTACGAGGCGACGTTGCCCCACTTGTCGCTGACGGTCAGGTGCGTCGTCGACGCGCCGCCGTTCGGGGTGCCGCTCGCGCCTGGCGTCGGCTGCGCGCACGGGCCGTAGTCGCCGTCGGGCTCCCCGAACGGGATCGGTCGCGGCTGCGCCTTCGCCGGGTCGAACCCGCAGGCCCGCTCGGCGGCGAAGCCCGTCGACACCAGCTCGGAGACGGGAGTGTCGGCCCCCTCGGCGACCCACCGGTTGCGGTCGGCGAAGGCGGTGGCGGTGGCCTCGGCGAACCGGTGCAGGTATTGCGCCTGGTCGGCCTTCGCCAGCGGGGTGCCGGCGCGCTTCTCGTAGGCCTGCAGGAGGTTGAGGGTCTCGGCGACCGCGATGCCACCGGAGCCGGACAGCGACATGCCGTACACGTCGTGGCCGCGATACGTGGAGTGCACGGGGTCCTTGGCCAGCACCCGGTAACCGCGCAGGTCGTCGATCGTCATCGACCCGGACGGCACACTGACGCCCGCGGTCGTCTGCGGGGTGCGCACGGTCTTGACGATCGCCTCGCCGATCGCGCCGCCGTTGATGGCCGCCGGCCCCTGCGAGCGCAGGGCCTGGTAGGCCTTGGCCAGATCGGGCTGGCGCAGCACGCTGCCGGGCTGCACGGGCTGCCCGCCGGGCAGGAAGATCTCCGCGGTCGCCGGGAACTTCGAGAAGCGCTCGGCGTTCTCGGCCGTCGCGTTCGAGAACGCGTCGTTGACGACGAAACCGCGCTCGGCGATGCGCTGGGCCGGTGCCAGCATCGCCGAGTAGCTGCGGCTGCCCCACCGGTCCAGGACGGCCTTCCACGTCGCGGGCGTACCCGGAACTCCCACGGACAGACCGGAATTCACCGCCTTGTCGAAATCCATCTTCGTGCCGTCGGGCTCGAGGAAGGAGCGTTCGGTCATGCCCGCCGGGGCGGTCTCGCGCCCGTCGAGCGTGGCGACCTTCTTGCGCTTGGCGTCGTAGTAGACGAAGTAGCCGCCCCCGCCGATGCCGTTGGCGTACGGCTGGACGACCCCCAGGGCCGCCGCCGTGGCGACCGCGGCGTCGGCGGCGTTGCCGCCCCTCTTCAGCACGTCGATGCCGACCTGACTCGCGACGGGGTCGACCGAGGAGACCGCTCCCCCGCTGCCGGTCATCGTCGCGACCCGCGGGAGGGTGTGGCCGACCGGGCCGGGCTTGTCCCGCGTCTGCGGGGCCGGCGCGGCGGGTGCCGTTGCCGGTGCGGCGGGTGACGCCGGTGCGGCCAGCACCGGTGCGGCGAGCGCGGCCGCCATGGCGAGGGTGATCGTGCCGGCGAGGGCGCCGCGGCGCGCACGTCGGGCGGTGACGAGGGCCGAGGAGGGCGGACGGTGCGTCATGCCCGGTGAGGCTAAGGGACGGGCCGGGGCCAGGCAACAGGAACGGCTCGAATCGCCTAGACAACCGAGGCGGCTCGTGCGGGCGTTTCGCCGCCTTCCTGCCCCGGCCGCGATCGTCGCGATGCTCGCGCTCGGCAGCGACGGTGGCGGCGCGTTGAAAGGTCCCGGCGGTCGAAGGTCGCCCGTTTTCGGGCGGCTACGGGCGCCGTGTCGTGAGCCAAGACGAAAGTGACATACATACTCCCTCCGCGGCCGACCGGAGACGCCTGCGACCTGCGGCGTTGTCACGAGGTGGCGCAGGCAGACGCGAGTATGTAAGCCACTTTCGTCTCGGGCCTGGGATATCGGGCCGCTGTGGGGCCGAGCCGGCGCGGACCGAGCGTTCGGCGCGGCTTCAGGCCTGCAAGTCGACCTCGCCGTCCGCGACGAGCGCGGCGGGGCCGCTGAGTTCGACCTCGCCGCCGGGCAGCGCGGCGACGTGCAGGGTGCCGCCGGGGACGTCGACGCGCCAGCGTTCGTGCTCGCTCGGCTCGCCGCTCCACAGCATGAGCGCCAGCGCGGCCGCCGCCGCACCGGTGCCGCAGGACCGGGTCTCCCCGACCCCGCGTTCGTGCACCCGCATGCGCAGGTGGCCGGGTCCGAGCGGCTGCGCGAACTCGACGTTGCTGCCTTGTGCGACAGCGGGATTCAGTTCCGGTGGCCCGGTCAGGTCGAGGGAGTCGAGGTCGATCGTCTCGGGCAGCGCGACGACCGCGTGCGGGTTGCCGAGGTCGAGCGACAACGCGGGCAACGGATCGAGACCGGGGACCGCGACGAGCGTGTCGAAGCCGCGCTCGCGCAGCAGCTCGCGGTGCGGCACGCGCCACGGCCCGAGGTTGGTGGCGAAGCCGTCGTCGGTGACGCGCACGTGTTTGACGCCGGCGCGGGTCGCGATGTCGAACTCGTCGGCGTCGACCAACCCCGCCCGGCGCAGATACGCGGCGAACACACGGGTTCCGTTGCCGCACATCTGCGCCGGTGAACCGTCGGCGTTGCGGTAGTCCATGAACCAGGGCGCGGACTGCGCGAGCGCGTGCACGTCGGGCTCGTCGCTGCACGCGGTCGGCACGACGCGGATGACACCGTCTCCGCCGAGGCCGGTGCGGCGGTCGGCCAGCACGCGGACGCGTTCGGGGGTCAGGTGCAGATGCCCCTGCGGGTCGGGGAGCAGCACGAAGTCGTTCTGCGTGCCGTGTCCTTTGATGAAGGGCCAACGGACGGGTCGTTCGCTCACGGCAGTCATTGTCGCTGGTCGCGTTCGGCGTCGCGCAGCACGTCCAGCGCCCGGTCGGCGAGCACCCCCACGCCTGTCCCGTCGGGGGCGTCGAGCCAGATGACGCGCGGGTCACCGCGCAGCCACGACTCCTGGCGACGCACGAGCCGGCGAGTCGCGGTGGCTGTCGCCTCGATGGCCTGGTCCGCGGTGATCCGACCCGCGAGTTGGTCGAGGCACTGCGCGTAGCCGACGGCCCGGGACGCGGTGCGCGTGTCGGCCAGCCCCCGGGCGGCGAGCGCCTCGACCTCGGCCGGCAGGCCCGCCTCCCACATGGCGGCGGTGCGGGCCGCGATGCGGGCATCGAGTTGCGCCCGGGGCACCCGCAACGCGACGAGGGCAGCGGGCACGGCGAACCGGCCGCTGGGCAGGGTCGCCGAGAACCGCGCCCCGGTGAGCTCGATGACCTCCAGCGCGCGCACGATGCGCCGCGCGTTGCGGGGTTCGATCGCGGCGGCCGCAGCGGGGTCGAGGCGCTCGAGGCGCGCGCGGACCGCCTCCAGGCCGAGGGCGTGCACGTCGTCCTCGAGTCGGGCTCGCACGGCGGGGTCGGTCGGGGGGATGCGCAGGTCGTCGAGGGCGGCTCGCACGTAGAGGCCGGAGCCGCCGACGAGCACCGCACGATGGCCGCGCGCGGCGATGGCAGCGAGATCGGCCCGCGCATGCCGTTGGTAGGCGGCGACGCTCGCGTCCTCGTGAATGTCGAGTACGTCGATCTGATGGTGCGGGATACCGCGGCGCTGCGCAGGCGGCACCTTGGCGGTGCCGATGTCCATGCCGCGGTAGAGCTGGAGCGCGTCGGCCCCGACGATCTCGGCGCCCAGCCGCTGCGCGACCTCCAGCGCCAGGTCGCTCTTGCCGGAGGCGGTGGGGCCGGCGATGGCGAGGACGGGAGCGCTCACCCCCTCATTGTGCGGCCCAGCCACAGGCCCTTCCGCGAGCACCCGACGGACGCGCAGCCGCGCCGGACATTCAGTTGAACGCCCGATGACTTATCGCACAGGAGTCTCGATATGCGAGAGAACTCCGGTCGCGGGGGTTTGCTCCTTCAGCTCATCTGGGTACGTTGCCCGAGGTCGCGGGGACGCGTGAGCGGTCCCGCGATGCGGTCGACCGGAGCGAACCACACGAGGTGGATCCGGTGCGACCGTTCGTTCGACCCCGGAGAAGACACCTGCGGGGTACCCGACATCGAAGGAGATCGCAAGATGAGCCAGTTCGACGGACTTGCCGGTAAGGCAGACGAGCTGAACCAGCAGCACGGCGACAAGATCGAGGGCGCCTCGGACCAGGCGATCCAGCAGGGTGGCCAGTTCGCCGACGAGAAGACCGGCGGCCAGCACAGCGACAAGATCGAGCAGGGCAAGCAGGGCGTCGACGAGCGCCTCGGCGACAACTCGCAGTGACGCGCCCGCGCGCCTCGCCGCGCGCGTGAGGGAACCATCCGCGGGGCCCGCCTCTTTCGGGGCGGGCCCTGCGGCGTGCCTGAGGCGGGTGTTCGGCGGCGGGTGGTCAGCGGCGGGGTCGTCAGCGGCAGGCGGGGGCGGCGACCGGCGCCGGCGCTCCGACCGATGGCATGCCGAGGGAGACGGTGGGCCGCCCGGGCACGGGATTGTCCTGGGTCGCGGCCCACGCGTCGCCGCCGGTGGTGCGGCGCACCTCGAACAGACCGCCGACCGTGGCGGAGTCGGCGACGAGATGGTGGGGGGCGCCGTAGGTCACGCCCACGCGCACCGCGTCACCGGGGCGCGGGCGGTCGGCCTCGGGAAGGTCCGGCGGGAGGGCGAAGTGGACCAGCCGGTTGTCGCGGGCGCGGCCGGACATGCGGGCGGTCTCAGCGTCCTTGCGTCCTTCGAAGGGGGCGACGAGCACCTCGACCTCGCGGCCCTCGATCGCGCGGTTCTCGGCCCAGGAGATCTCGTCCTGCAGGGCGACGAGCCGCTCGAAGCGTTCCTGGACGACAGGCTTGGGCACCTGGTCGGGCATGGTCGCGGCGGGTGTGCCGGGGCGCACCGAGTACTGGAAGGTGAAGGCGCTGGCGAAGCGGGCCTCCCGCACGACGCGCAGTGTCTCCTCGAAGTCGGCGTCGGTCTCGCCGGGGAAGCCGACGATGATGTCGGTGGTGATGGCCGCGTCGGGGATCTGGGCGCGCACGTCGGACAGGATCCGCAGGAACTTCTCGCTGCGGTAGGACCGGCGCATGGCCTTGAGCACCCGGTCGGAGCCGGACTGCAGCGGCATGTGCAGGCTGGGCATGACGTTGGGGGTGGCAGCCATGGCGTCGATGACGTCGCCGGTGAAGGCCGCTGGGTGCGGGCTGGTGAAACGGACCCGCTCGAGGCCGTCGATGTCGCCGCAGGCGCGTAGCAGCTTGCCGAAGGCCGCGCGGTCGCCGAACTCCACGCCGTAGGTGTTGACGTTCTGGCCGAGCAAGGTGATCTCGACGACGCCCTGCTCCACGAGGGCGCGGGCCTCGGCGAGGATGTCGCCCGGTCGCCGGTCGGCCTCCTTTCCGCGCAGGCTGGGCACGATGCAGAAGGTGCAGGTGTTGTTGCAGCCCACCGAGATCGAGACCCAGGCGGCGTAGGCGGAGTCGCGGCGGGTCGGCAGCGTGGAGGGAAACGTCTCGAGGGACTCGAGGATCTCGACCTCGGCGCGCTTGTTGTGCCTGGCCCGGTCGAGCAGGGCGGGCAGGCTGCCGATGTTGTGGGTGCCGAAGACGACGTCGACCCAGGGAGCCCGTCTGACGATCGACTCGCGGTCCTTCTGGGCCAGGCAGCCGCCGACGGCGATCTGCAGGTCAGGGTTCGCCGTCTTGGCGGGACGCAGTTGCCCGAGGTTGCCGTAGAGCTTGTTGTCGGCGTTCTCCCGCACCGCACACGTGTTGAAGACGACGACGTCGGCGACCTCGGGTCGCTCGGATCGGGGCACGGCCGCGATGTCCGTGTACCCGGCGGTTTCGAGCAGGCCGGCGAGGCGCTCGCTGTCGTGCACATTCATCTGGCACCCGTGGGTGCGCACGTCGTAGGTCTTCATCGCGCCCTCAGGGTAATAGCGGTGGCTGGATGCGCCGTAATCGTCGGGTTCGGCTGCGGTCCGGCGGCGCCCGAACCGCTCTGCCGACCATGCGGATGAGGCCCCCGAGCGGCCGTCGGGCGGGATCCGGGGCAGGATCGGGGAATGACCGTCATCAAGATCAACGCCATCACCGTGCCGGCCGACAGCGGCGACGAGCTGGGCCGCCGATTCGCCACCCGCGCCGGTGCCGTCGACGGCCAGCCCGGCTTCGAGGGCTTCGAGCTGCTGCAACCGACCGATGAGCGCACCACGTGGCTCGTCATCACCCGCTGGGCCGATGAGGAGTCGTTCGAGGCCTGGACGACGAGCCAGGACTTCAGCAACGCCCACCGCGGGGCGTCCGAGGCCGCCTCCGGCCACGGCCACGGCCACGGCCACGGACATGGACATGGACATGGACATGGACATGAACCTGGACATGGTCACGGGCATGGCCCGAGCGGTGCGGACTCGCCGGACGCCGAGGGTGATTCGGGCCGACGGCCCGTCGGCATGAGCGCCGAGCTGTGGTCGTTCCGCGTGTCCACCGGCTCGACCGGCTCCAGCGACTCGTAGCCCGCGTCGATCGGTCAGGCCCATCGGTCGAGCTCGTCGGCAGGTTCGCCGGTCGAGCCTGTCGGTCGAGCCTGTCGATCGAGCTCGCCTGCAGGTTCGCCGGTCTCGCCCGGTGATCGGGCCCGTCAATCGCGGCGGTGCTCGGGCGACTCGGCCAGCGCCTCCCGGATGACCTGATAGGCCAGCCCAGAGGAGTAGCCCTTGCGAGCGAGCATCCCCGCCAAGCGACGGGTCTGCACCTCCGGCGCGAGGCCGTGCAACGCCCGCAGCCTCTTGTCGACCAGACGCCGAGCCTGGTCGGCCTCGTCGGCGGAGTCGATCTCCGCGAGCGAGTCGTCGACGATGTCATCGGCCACTCCCTTGCGGCGCAGTTCGTGCGCCAGCGCTCGGCGGGCCAGCCCCTTGGTCTCCCGGCGGGAGCGCACCAGCGTCTCCGCGTACGCCTGATCGTCGATGAGGCCGAGCTCGGTGAACCGGTCGAGCACCGCGGCCGCGACGTCGTCCGGGCACTGCCGAGCCCGCAGCTTGTCCTCGAGCTGCGCACGGCTGCGCGGTGCCATCGTCAGCTGACGCAGCACGATCTGCCGCGCGACCGCTTCCGGGTCGGCGTCGCGATCCGGCTCCGGCTCTGGGGCCGGCTGTGAGGGATTCGCCCGCTTGGATCGAGTGGATCGTGTCGAAGCCGCGGGGCGTTCGGTGTGCTCCGGCGCGGCCGACGCTCGTGCGGAGGCGGCCGCCTCCGCACGAGCCAGCAGGTCGCGCGCCTCGTCGAGTCGTGAGGTCATGTCGGTGAGCCCTCGCTCAGAAGGTCACCGGGACCTCTTCGGGCGCGATCTTCTTGCCGTTGAGCGCACCTTTGGCGTCGTTGCCGCCTTCGGCGGCCTGCGCGTCCGGGGCCGCGCCGTCTGCGACGCGCCCGACCATGAGCTTGTCCTTGATCTTGCGCTCGATCTCGTCTGCCAACTCCGGGTTGTCGCGCAGAAACCCGCGGGCGTTCTCCTTGCCCTGCCCCAGCTGGTCGCCGTCGTAGGTGTACCAGGAGCCCGACTTGCGCACGAAGCCCTGCTCGACGCCCATGTCGATGAGGCCGCCCTCGCGGGAGATGCCCTGGCCGTAGATGATGTCGAACTCGGCCTGCTTGAACGGCGGCGACACCTTGTTCTTCACGACCTT
>JBDIAM010000139.1:0-8944 GCA_039812445.1 Piscicoccus intestinalis
CGACGACATTCCGCCTCGACGCCGAGACTCTCGACGGAGGCCAGCAGATCGTGTCGGTGACCCTGGATCTGCCCAGCAGCACCCGCGTCGACGCGGACAGCCTCGCGCGCGACACGTTCGCGGTGCGCGCCAAGGGCGTCAACCCCTATCGCGGTGCCGCGACCGGCCGGTTCGTCGGCGCGTACGACGCGGCCCGCACCGTCACCGGGGTGCGCCTGAACCGCGCCGGCGACGTCGTCATCGACCTGGCCCACGGCCCGGACGCCAAGGCGGCCGCGACGTTCGGCTACGCCACCGACGTGCAGCGCAACGTGCTGCTGGAGTTGACGTATTCGATCACGCAGACCAAGCCGATGCGCACCCGCAACGGTTCGCCGCTGACCCTGAGCGGCTTCGCCCAGGGGTCGGTGCGCGATCGGGAGGCCGACGCGTTCACCTCGGGGCGCTCGGGCAGCGGGCTGGCCTATCGGGCCTTCGCGCCGACCCGGGGCTCCGGCGACCGGCCGCTGGTCGTGTGGCTGCACGGCGGCGGCGAGGGCGGCTGGTCGCAGTCCTACGACAACGACCTGCCGCTGGTCGCCAACCGCGGGGCACTGGGGTTCGCGACGCCGCAGGCGCAGCGGTTCTTCGACGGCGCCTACGTCGTGGCCCCGCAGGCGTGGACGCGCTGGCTCGACGACGGCGCGCCTTACGACTACACCCGCCGCCTGAAGAGCCTCATCGACGAGTTCGCGCGCACCCACGACGTCGACACCTCGCGCATCTACGTCGCCGGTGCCTCCAACGGCGGGTACATGGCCTCGAAGATGGCGTCGGCGTACCCGCGGTACTTCGCCGCCAACGTCTCGATCTGCCCGGTCGCCGTGTTCATCGACCGGCAGGCCAGCACGACGCGGACCGTGCTCACCGACTCCCAGCTGCGGCGCGTGCGCTCCACGCCGACCTGGATCGTCTACGCGACCAACGACCCGGTCGTCGACCCCGTCGCGAACGGACAGCACATGGCGCGGGTCATCGGCAACGCGCAGGTGAGCGCCTACCCCCGCGTCGTGCGCGACGGGCACGAGTACGACGGCCACTGGACCTGGATCTACGCCGCCCGCAACGACCCGAAGACCGCCGACGGCACGAGCCTGTGGGAGTGGATGGCCGACCAGCGCCGCGCGGGTTAGCCGCTCTATTCCAAAGACGTCTGGGCAGTGTCCACTCGCGAGTGGACACTGCGGTGACTCGGCTCAACACCACAGGTCAGGGCCCTGTCTCCGGCGCTGGGTGAGGCAAGTGTCCACTCGGCGCGCGTCGAGTGGACACTGCGGCGGAGACCGTGGGGTGGGCCCGGGGAGGCGAAGCCCCTACGGTGGGCTGCATGTGCGCCCACGAAGCTCCCGTCACCCAGGAGTCGGTCGACGCGGCCGGCCTGCGCGGCTGGACCGCCTCCGACTCCGGACTGACCGCCACGTTCGACTGCGACGGCTTTACGGCCGCAGGCGCGTTCGTCGCCGCCATCGCCGCGCTCGCGGACGGACACAACCACCACCCCGACCTGTCCGTGTCCTACCCCGGACACGTGCGCGTCGTCACCCTGAGCCACGACGTCGACAAGCTGACCCAGCGCGACCTGCGCCTGGCCACGGCGATCCACCGGCTCGCGGGGGAGTCGGACTACCCGGTGGTCCGCGACGAATGAGCCGCGAAGGACCGGCGCCCACGCCGGCACGCGCCGCGCCGCGCCCGTGACGTTCCACCCCCAGGGGTGAGGCGGGCGGGCCGCGCGCCTGCGTAACCTCGGGCCGACGCGAGCGCCGCGCCCCGATGAGTTGCGATTGGAGACCGCCATGGCGGCGACCCGCCCCTTCGAGCCCGGGCTGCCCGGGTCGGCACCGGCACCGCACGTCGACGACTGGCTCGCCGCGATCGGCGCCACGACCGAACCGGACGGACCCGCCGGGGAGGGCGGGCAGGCCCCGGAGACGGTCGCGCCCGGGCTGGAGCGGCTCGTCGGTCGGGCGCTGGCCGGCGCCGCGGACCTGACGGCGGCCCTGCCCGAGCCCGGCGGCAGCCGGACCGCGGACCTGTGGGGCGCGCTGGCGCGCATCGCCGCCGCCGACCTCACGGTCGCCCGCGCGATCGAGCCGCACCTCGACGCGATGCACATCATCGGTCAGGCCCGAGCGGCCGGGCTGGCGGCGCCGACCGACACCTCGGGCTGCTGGGGCGTCTTCGCCGCCGAGGGCCCGCCGGGCTCCGGGCTGCGCGTCGACGCGACCCGCGACGAGAGAACCGGAGCGTGGCGGCTCACCGGCCGCAAGCCGTGGTGTTCGCTGGGCCGGCGCCTGGACCGGGCGCTGATCACCGCCTGGGTCGGCGACCGCGAGCGCGGGCTGTTCGCCGTCGATCTCGCCGCCGGTCTCGGCGTCGAAGGTCGGCCGGGCGTCCGGGCGGTCGACGCGCCGTGGGTGGCCCGCGGCCTGAGCGCCGTCGACAGCGGACCGCTCGACCTCGACGCCGCCCCCGCGGAGCCGGTCGGGCCGCCCGGGTGGTACCTGCAGCGGCCCGGATTCGCCTGGGGCGGCATCGGGGTCGCCGCCGTCTGGTACGGGGGTGCCCTCGGCGTGGCGCGCCGCCTGCTGCCGAAACCCTCCGGACGCGAGCCCGACCAGATCGCCCAGGCCCACCTCGGCGCGTGCGACGCCGCCCTGCACGCGGCGCGGTGTGCGCTGGAGAGCGCCGCGGCCCAGGTCGATGCGGGCGAGGCGACCGGCGACGCCGGCGCGATGCTCGCCCTGCGCGTGCGCGCCGTCGTCGCGCAGGCCGCCGAGGAGGTGCTGCGCCGCGCCGACCACGGCCTCGGGCCCGGCCCGCTGGCCACCGACGAGGCCCACGCCCGGCGGGTCGCCGACCTGCACCTGTACCTGCGGCAGTGGCACGCCGAGCGCGACCACGCCGCCCTCGGCCGGGCGGTCGCGCAGGCGGCGCGATGACGCGCGCTGCCTGGCCGGACGCCCCGACGGGCGCGACCCCGGAGGCGTGCTGGCGCGCCGAGATCGCCCGCCGGCACCCGCCTGCGCTGCGGCTCGACGACCGACACCACCGGCTCGTCGTGCTGGCC
Organism: Piscicoccus intestinalis; assembly: GCA_039812445.1. Classification (GTDB taxonomy): domain Bacteria; phylum Actinomycetota; class Actinomycetes; order Actinomycetales; family Dermatophilaceae; genus Kineosphaera; species Kineosphaera intestinalis_A. The sequence goes on from JBDIAM010000139.1 coordinate 3,110, forward strand.
GGTCACCCCGACGACGAGACGCTCGGCGCCGGCGGCCTGATCCACCTGGCCGCGACCCGCGGCCGGCGGGTCGACGTCGTCGTCGCGACGGCCGGCGAGGCCTCCCACCCCGACTCCCGCACCCACCCGCCGCACCGGCTGGCCGCGATCCGCCGCGACGAGGTCGAGCAGGCGGTGCGAGCCCTGCACCCGGCGGCGCGCCTGCACCAACTCGCGCACCCCGACGGGCGGCTCGCCGAGCACGAGGCCGAGCTGTGCGCCGAACTCGTGCGGCTCATCGACCTCGACGGGGCGAACACGCTGCTCGCGGCCCCGTGGCGCGGCGACCGGCATCCCGACCACGAGGCCGCCGGCCGCGCCGCCGCGACGGCCTGCGCCCGCACCGACGCGACGCTGCTGGAGTACCCGATCTGGTTGTGGCACTGGGGGGTTCCCGACGACGTGCCGTGGCACCAGCTGCGTCGACTCGACCTGCCGCCGGCGGCCCGGCGCGCCAAGGCGAACGCGGCGGCCCAGCACGTCTCCCAGACCCGGCCCCTGTCGGACGAGCCCGGCGACGAGACGCTGCTGCCCGCGCCGATCCTGGCCCGGTTCGAGCGCGACAGCGAGCTGTTCGTGCGCCCCGAGCGACCCGTCGACGACACCCTCGACCGGCTGCACCGCGACGACCCCGACCCGTGGCGCACCGCCTCCAGCCGGTACGAGATCGACAAGCGCGCCGCCACGCTCGCCGCGCTGCCGCCGCGCCGGTTCGCCCGCGCCCTCGACATCGGCTGCTCGATCGGTCTTCTCACGCAACAGCTGGCCGAGCGCGCCGACGAGGTCGAGGCACTGGACGCGAGCCCGGCCGCCCTGGAGGCCGCCCGCGAGCGCCTGGCCCACCTGCCGCACGTGCGGCTGCACCGGGCGCGGGTGCCGGACGACTGGCCGCCGGGGCGCTTCGACCTCGTCGTCGTCTCCGAGGTCGGCTACTTCCTCTCGCCCGCGGCGTTGGCCGGCCTCGTCGACGCGGTGCGCGCCTGCCTGACCGACGACGGGGTCGTCGCGCTGTGCCACTGGCGCCACGACATCCACGGTTGGCCGCTGACCGCCGACCGGGTGCACCGGGCGTTCGCGGCCGGTCTCGGCGCGGGCGCCCGGGCCCGGCGCCAGGCCACCGACGACTACCTGCTCGACGTGTACGAGCGGACCCCCGGCGGCCCGGCATGAGCCGGATCGACCGGGTGCGGGTCGTCGTGCCTGCCCGCGACGAGGAGCGGCTCGTCGGGCGCTGCCTGGAGTCGGTGCACCGGTCGGTCGCCGACCTGGCCGCGGCGCATCCCGGGGTGAGCTGCTCGATCACCGTCGTGCTCGACGCCTGCCGCGACGACACCGAGCGCGTCGTGCGCGGCCACCGCGGTGTCCACGCGGTCGCCACCACCGCGGGCGCGGTCGGCGTGGCCCGCGCCCTCGGGGTCGAGAGCGCGTGCCGCGGCGACGACCCGGATCGCACGTGGGTGAGCACCACCGACGCCGACACCGAGGTGCCCGCGCACTGGCTCACCACGCAGGTCGACCTCGCGACCCAGGGGTACGACCTGATCGTCGGCTCGGTGAGCCCGGAGCCGGACGACCTCGATCCCCGCGCGCTCGCGCACTGGTGGGCCCGGCACCGCATCGGCGAGGGCCACGCCCACGTGCACGGCGCCAACCTCGGTTTCCTGCTCGCCGCCTACCGGGAGGCCGGCGGCTACGAGCCGGTGCGACGCGACGAGGACGTGCGGCTGGTGCGCGCCATCCGGGCCACCGGGCGCACGCACCTGGCCACCGCCCGCACGCAGGTCACGACGTCGGGGCGGCGCGTGACCCGCGCGCCCGGCGGCTTCGGCTCCTACCTGCAGGCGCTGCCAGGCGCGGGCGGCGCTCAGAAGACCGGCTTGCCCCCGGTCACGCCGATGACGGTGCCCGAGACGTAGCTCGCGTCGCGGGGGCTGGCGAGAAAGACGTACGCCGGAGCCAGTTCGGCCGGCTGCCCGGCGCGGCCCAGCGGGGTGTCGGCGCCGAAGGTCTCGATCTTCTCGCTGGGCCGGGTGGCCGGTTGCAGCGGCGTCCAGATCGGCCCGGGGGCCACGGCGTTGACGCGAATGCCCTTGGGGCCCAGTTCGGCCGCGAGGTTGACGGTGAGGTTGTTGACGGCGGCCTTGGTCGCGGCGTAGTCGAGCAGCTGCGTCGAGGGGTCGTAGGCCTGCACCGAGCTCGTGTTGATGATGCTGCCGCCCGCGGGGATGTGCGGGGCCGCGGCCTTGGTCAGCCAGATGATCGCGTGCAGGTTGGTGCGCAGCACGCGGTCGACCTGATCGGGCTCCAGGCCCTGCAGGCCCTCCTCGCCGCGGGCCCAGTGGTAGCCGGCGTTGTTGACGAGGATGTCGAGCCCACCGAGCTGCTCGACGGCCTGCGCGACGACGCCCTCGCACACCTCGCGGCTGACGAGGTCGCCGGGCAGCGTGACGGCGCGGCGACCGGCGGCCTCGACCTGGCGCACGGTCTCCTCGGCGTCGGTCTGCTCCTCCTCGAGGTAGTTGATCGCGACGTCGGCGCCCTCGCGGGCGAACGCGATCGCCACGGCCCGGCCGATGCCGGAGTCGCCGCCGGTGACGAGTGCCCGCAGCCCGTCGAGCTTGCCGGAGCCGGTGTAGCTCTCCTCGCCGTGGTCGGGCACGGGCTCCATGGCGTCGGTCAGACCGGGCGGCTGCTGCTGCTGGGCCGGGAATCCGCCCTTGTCGTCGTCGCGGACCATGCTGGTCGCGCGCTGCGCGGGCTGCGAATCGGGCATCGCGAATCTCCTGGGGGTGAGATAGAGAGAGGGGTGGATAGGCACACCTGTGAGAACAGTAAGAGAGGTGCTCTGGGCCGCGGTACACCCCAAAGGATGGGGGCCGCCCCTGAATTAGGGTGATCGGCATGAATCCGACGGGCGAGGCGGTGACGATCGCCATCGTCAACGACTACGAGGTGGTCATCAAGGGCCTCGCGCGCATGCTCGAGGGGTCGCCGCGGGTGCGGGTCGTCGAGCTCGACGCCGGCGTGCCGGTGGCCCGGCCGGTCGACATCGCGCTGTACGACACGTTCTCCCAGACCCAGGCGGGGGAGCGCGACATCGACGCCGTGCTCGCCAACCCCAACGTCGGCAAGGTCGTCATCTACTCGTGGAACACCCAGCCCGAACTCGTCGCGGCCGCCCGGGCGCAGGGCGTGCACGGCTACCTGTCGAAGGGCCTGAGTGCTCGGGACCTCGCCGACGCCCTGGCCCGCGTCGACGCCGGGGAACGCCTCTTCCCCGAAAGACCGGAACCGGAGGCCGAGACGGTGTCGGCCGATGACGACTACCCCGGGCGCGCGCAGGGCCTGACGTGCCGGGAGGCCGAGGTCGTCGCGCTCATCAGTCAGGGCCTGTCGAACGCCGAGATCGCGCGGCGCTCCTACCTGAGCATCAACTCGGTGAAGTCCTATATCCGCACCGCGTACCGAAAGATGGGCGTCGAACGCCGCAGCCAGGCCGTCGCGTGGGCGTACGAGCACGGCTTCGACGCCCGCCCGAAACGACTGGGCGGCGTCAGCGCGTCGCGAACCCCGCCGCGGCCATAGGCTGTCCGGAACGTCGGCGTCGGGCGGACGTCCGGCCGCCGGTTCGGGATCCTCCGGCGCGTGCCGACTCGACGACGTGAGGCAGGTGGGTTCGATGGCCGAACAGGTGCGCAACTACCCGAAGCTGGCGCGCGACATCCTCGACACGGTCGGCGGCGCCGACAACGTCTCGCAGGCCAGCCGGTGCGCGACCCGCCTGCGGCTCGTGCTCAACGAGACGCCGCCGGAGGCCAAGGAGAAGGTCGCGGCGCTGCCCGGCGTCATCACGGTCGTCGAGAGCGGCGGCCAGTTCCAGGTCGTCATAGGCCCGCACGTCGGCACCGTGCACGAGGAGTTCCTCAAGGCCGGAAACATCGACGAGAACCAGGCCGGCCCGGCGCACAAGCAGAGCGTCGTCAACCGGGTCATCGCGACGATGTCCGGAGTGTTCGCGCCGTTCGTCTACATCCTCGCCGCGGCCGGCATCCTGCAGGGCGCGCTCATCCTCATCACGATGTTCTGGCCGGCGTTCGAGCAGACCGGCACGTACGAGGTGCTCTCGTTCATGTCGTGGACGCCGTTCACGTTCCTGCCGATCTTCATCGCGATCACCGCCGCGAAGCACTTCCGGACCAACACGTTCATCGCCGTGCTGTGTTGCGCCGCGATCATGAACCCGACGTGGACCGAGATCGCCGGGCGCATCGCCGACGGGGAGTCGGTGAGCTTCCTCGGCCTGCCGCTCGCGCAGACCGTCTACACGAGCACCGTGCTGCCGCCGCTGTTCCTCGTGTGGGTCATGTCTTACCTCGAGCGGGCCGTCTCCAAGCGCCTGAGCGGCGTGGCGCAGCAGATCTTCACGCCGCTGGTGTGCCTGCTCGTCATGGTGCCGCTGACGCTCGTCGTCATCGGCCCGATCACCGCCGCGGGCGCCAACGGCCTCGCCGCGGGCTTCAACGCGGTCGTCAACGTCGCCCCCGCCGTCGCCGGTGCGCTGGTCGGCGCGTTCTTCCAGGTCGCCGTGATCTTCGGCGTGCACTGGGCGATGCTGCCGATGGTGCTGGCCAGCCACGACCAGTACGGCTTCGACCACTTCCAGGCCTACCAGACCGCCGCCGTCATCGCCCAGGTCGGCGCGGTCATCGGCGTCTTCCTCAAGACCCGCAACACCGAGATGAAGGGCGTCTCCGGCTCCGCGGCCGTCGCCGGCCTGTTCGGTATCACCGAGCCGACGATCTACGGCGTGACGCTGCGGCTCAAGCGCCCGTTCATCTACGGCTGCCTCGCCGGTGCGGTCGGCGGTGCCGTCATCGGACTGCTGGGCGGGGCGTACTACGCCTTCGCCGGGCTGCCCGGGCCGCTGACGATCATCAACGCCTCCAGCCCCGGAACCAACTCCCTCGTCGCCGAGGCGATCGGGTGCGCGATCGCGTTCTTCGGGGCCGCGCTGCTGACGTACTTCGTCGGGTTCGACGACCCGAAGGCGCCGATCGGGGCCGAACTCGCGGAGGGTGAGGCGGGGACGGAGCCCGTGGGCGGCGCGGGTGCCGCCGGCGCCGCCGGAGCCGCTGGAGCCGCTGGGACCGACTCCACCGACTCCACCGCGAACGACCAGCCGATCGAGGAGCCGGCGCTCATCGCGAGCCCGCTGTCGGGCACCGTCGTGCCGATGTCGCAGGTGCCCGACGAGGTGTTCGCCTCGGGTGCGATGGGCGGTGGCGCCGCGATCGAGCCGGACGACACGAAGGTGTACGCGCCGTTCGACGGCAAGATCGTCACCGTGCTGCCGAGCAAGCACGCGATCGGCCTGAAGTCGCACGACGGGGTCGAGCTGCTCATCCACGTCGGCCTCGACACCGTCGCGCTCGGCGGCGAGGGCTTCACCGTGCACGTGGCGGCCAAGCAGCAGGTGCGCACCGGCGACCTGCTCATGGAGTTCGACCCGCGCGTCATCCGGGAGGCGGGCTACAGCCTCATCACGCCGCTCGTCGTGACGAACTCCAAGCGGTTCGGCGATGTCACGGCCGCCGGCGCGCAACACGTCACGCCCGGCGAACCGCTCATCACCGTCACCCGCAAGGCGCCCGCGGCCAGGCAGGGCTGAGCCGGCCCGGCTCCCCGACACGAAACTCGCGACCACGAGAGGGATCGAATGTCGAAGCTGCCGAAGGATTTCCTGTGGGGCGGGGCCGTCGCCGCGCACCAGCTCGAAGGCGGATGGCAGGAGGGCGG
>JBDIAM010000140.1:0-8943 GCA_039812445.1 Piscicoccus intestinalis
ACCTCGGTTGCGCCGGGCGCGGCCGGGGCGCTCACTCCTGCACGCGCAGGGCCTGCCGCACCGACAGGCGACCGCCGGTCTGCAGCAGGCTGCGCCGGTAGATGCGTTCGGCGATCGCGATGAGCGCCGCCGCGGCGGCGAGGGTCAGGGCCAGTGAGAGCACCGGCTCCCACCACGCGGCGGTGCCCGCGAGCAGCCGCGCCGGCATGGTGACGACCGAGGCGATCGGCACATACGAGGCGATCACCTGGGTGGTGCCGGTGGCCATGAGGCCGAGGAACAGCAGCCCGACGAGCAGCATCGTCATCGGCATGGTCGTGGCCTGCAGGTCTTCGGTGCGGCTGGCCAGCGATCCGCACACGGCCCACACGCAGGCCAACGCGACGAAACCGATCGCGAAGAACACGAGGAACCACGCCGACGGGCCGAGCAGCCCCGGCAGCATCGCCCCGTAGTCGGTGAAGCTGAGCCCGACGAGCCCCACCCCGACGAACAGCACGAGCTGACCCATGGCCAGCGCCGCGTTGCCGAGCACCTTGCCGACGAGCAGCTGCCGCAGCGGGATCGCGGTGGCGAGGATCTCGACGATCCGCGACTGTTTCTCCTCGACGACGCTGCTGGCGATCGCCATGCCGAACATCACGGAGGCGATGTAGAAGAGCATCGCGAAGACCGCCCCCGCGATCCGGTTCACCGCCTGCGCGGCCCCGTCGTCGCCCGCCCCGGAGACGGCCCGCACCGACAGCCGGGAGCCGGCATCCAACGCCTCCATCGACGTGCCGGCCGCGGCGGCGTTGGCGGTCATGACGTGGTCGCGCACGGACTGCCGCAGCCCGGCGGCGAGAAGCGCTCCGGGCTCGTCCTGCCCGGTGAGCACCCAGGTGCCGTCGTCGCGGTGCAGCCACGCGTCGACGCTCCCGTCGGCCAGCGCGGCGCGGGCGGCGGCCGCGTCGGGCACGTCGACCGGCTCCGGCGCCTGGCTCCCCGGCAGGCCGCCCTCGCCCGCGGCCTGCACGATCTGGGTCGCCTCCGCGCCCTCCGCGCCGGTCACCGCGATCTGCGGCGCGCTCGAGCGGGCGGCGACGAACGCCTGCACCGCGAAGATGCCGACGATGAGCACGAGCGTGAACCCCGTCGAGATGAGGAAGTTGCGGTCGGTGAGCCGCGCCATGATCTCCCGCGTCGCCACGATCGGCCACGCCGCCTCCCGCCGCGCCATCACGCCACCCCCGCCAGGTGATCGGCCGTGACCTCGCGGTAGATCTCGGACAGCGGCGGCACGAGCCGGGCGAACTCGTGCACGTCGCCGCGTCGCAGCGCCTCGGACAGCAGCGCCCGGTCGGCGCCGGACTCGAGGATCTCCACGAGCGCCGTGCGGCCCTCGACGTCGGCGACATGCACCCCCGGGTGGTCGCGGGTCCAACCGGCGTCGCCGGAGAGCACGAGCCGGTGCCGCACGGCCGCGTGCGCACGCAGCTCCTGCGCGGTGCCGGCCGCGACGACCCGGCCGCGGGCCAGCACGACGAGCCGGTCGCACAGCCGCTCGACGAGGTCGAGTTGGTGGGAGCTGAACAGAATCGGCGCCCCGCGCCGGGCGTGCTCGCGCAGCACGTCGGCCATCTCGTCGACCGCCGTCGGGTCGAGCCCGGAGAACGGCTCGTCGAGCACGAGCACGGTGGGGTCGGCCATGACGGCGGCGATGATCTGCACGCGCTGCTGGTTGCCGAGCGACAGCTTCTCGACGTGGTCGCGGGCCCGGTCACCGAGCCCGAAGCGCTCGAGGTGCTCGCTCGCCGCGGCCCGCGCGGCGGCCTGGCTCATGCCGTGGAGCCGCCCGAGGTAGACGAGCTGGTCGAGCACCCGCTGCTTGGGGTAGAGGCCGCGTTCCTCGGGCATGTAGCCGAACCGGCGGCGGTCCGCGGCGTCGACGTCGCGGCCCTCGAGCCGCACCCGGCCCCCGTGGATCGCCAGCACCCCCATGATCATGCGCATCGTCGTCGTCTTGCCCGCGCCGTTGCCGCCGACGAACCCGACGAGTTCGCCGTCGGGCACCTCGAAGCTCACCCCGTCGACGGCGGTGTGCTCGCCGAACCGTCTCGTCAGATCCTCGACCTGCAGCATCCGTTTCCCCTCGCATCCGTGTGTGCATCGGTACCCCACGCTAGGCAGCGGGCGGCTCGCCCCGGATCAGCCTGCAGTCGGAGCCGACTGTTACTCCACCGATCGGCCCCTCCCCCGCACGGCTGACCGCACTGCTCGGCCAGCCGCGCTGTTCCCCCGGCCGCGCGGCGCGGTCGGCACAACCCGCGACGCGCTGTTCCACCCGGCTGCACTCTTCGGCCGGCCGCACTGTTCGGCCGACCACGCTGTTCTGCCAGCCGCGCTCTTCGGCCGGCCGCGACGGCCTTCCACGCGGTGCGCAGCCCCAACCCACCACTCGCGCTGCTCAGTTGGTTCCCGACCTGTGGACACCCCTCGGACTATCACCGCGCCCGAACGGCACCCTGTCAGGGGCACGAACACCCTGGTCACGGGCTTGAGCCTCCCGGGAGGCGCGCGCCGGTGATAGTCCGAACGGTGCGGCGCGGCCCCACCCGCGCATCGGCTGCCGGGAGGCGTCACACCCCCGCCAGGCCGCGCGCCGCTCGTCCCCCGCCCCCGGCGCGCGCCGCCGAGACCAGGCCTTCGGCGGGCCCGAGACGAAGTTGGCATACACACTCGTCTCTGCGCCCGTCGCGCCGGGGCATCACCGCAGGTCACGCGCGAGGCAACCCCGCCCGGATCCGAGTATGTAAGCCATTCTCGTCTCTGGCCCGGTTCGGCCCTGGGCGGCGGGTCGCGGGACAGTCCCCGGGTGGCGGGTCGCGGGACAGGCCTCCGGCCGCCCGGTGCGCTACTCGCCGGGCAGCACGAGCCGCGTCTCGTAGGCGAAGACGACGGCCTGCACGCGGTCGCGCAGGTGCAGCTTGCTCAGGCAGTTCGAGACGTGCGTCTTGACGGTCGCCTCCCCGAGAAACAGCCGCGCCGCGATCTCGGCGTTCGACAGTCCCGCGGCCACCAGCGTGAGCACCTCGCGCTCTCGCTCGGTGAGCCGGGCGAGGGCTGCCGCATGCTCGGGCGAGCGCACCGCCTCCGGCTCCGGCTGGGTGGGGGCCGGCGCCACCATCTGCTCGATCACCCGGCGCGTCACCTCCGGCGCCAACAGCGCGTGCCCGTGTCCGGCCGCCCGGATGGCGTCGACGAGCTGGTCGGGCTCGCAGTTCTTCAACAGGAACCCGCTCGCGCCGGCGCGCAGCCCGGCGAACACGTAGTCGTCGCGATCGAACGTCGTGAGGATGACGACCCGCGGCGCCCGGGCGCCGCCCGAGCCGCCCGAGACGATGCGCCGGGTCGCCTCGATCCCGTCCATGCGCGGCATCTGCACGTCCATGAGCACGACGTCTGGCCGGGTGCGCGCGACCACCTCGAGCGCCTCCTGGCCGTCGGCGGCCTGCCCGACGATCTCGATGTCGTCCTCGACCGAGAGCATCAGCTCGAAACCCGAGCGCACGAGCCGCTGGTCGTCGACGAGCACGATCCGTAGCGTCGAGGACGCCGAAGACGCCGAAGGCGTGGAGTCCGTCATGACTGCTCACCTGCCTGGTCGAGTGCCTGGTCGACTGCCTGGTCGAGGGGGAACCTCGCGCGCACACGGTAACCGCCGGACAGCCGCGGACCGGCTTCGACGAGCCCGCCGTGGGAGGACGCGCGCTCGCGCATGCCGAGCAGCCCCATCCCGGTGCCGGACGTGCCGGTCCGCGGCCGGCCGTTGTCGACGACCTCCGCCTCGACGTAACCACCCGTCCGCCGGTCGGTCGCCGCGATGACCCGCACCACCACCCCGACCCGCGCGGCCGTCGAGTGTCGCCGCACGTTGGCCAGCGCCTCCTGCACGATCCGGTAGACCGACAGGCCCATCGGCGCCGGCACCGTCTCCGCCGACCCGGCCGGCTCCTCGACGAGGTCGTAGGCCACGACCAGCCCCGGACCGCGGGCCTGCTCGACGAGATCGGCGATCCGTGCCACGCCCGGCTCGGGCTCACGCGAAACCGCTTGTTCGACAATCGAATCCGATTCGGAATCGGCCCCCGACTCCCCCGCTCGGAGCGTGCCGAGCAGCCGGCGCATCTCGGCCACGGACTGCCGCGACGACTCCTCGATCTGGGTCAGCGCCTGGCTGGCGGCGTCGGGCCGGCGGTCGAGCACGCGGCGCGCCGCGGCGGCCTGCACGCCCATGACCGACACGTGGTGGGCGACGACGTCGTGCAGCTCGCGGGCGATCCGCAGCCGCTCCTGCACGACCGCGCGGTCACGCAGCTCACGCGCCTGCCGGGCGATCGTGTTGCGCTGCTCGGCGACGATCGCCGAGCGCCGCGCGGAGCGCCAGGAGTTCTGCCCGAGCAGCACCGCCCCGAGAAAGAACACGACGTTGTTGAACACCGTGAGCAGCACCCAGGCGACCGGCGGCGACACCAGCCCGGCGGCCCCGCGCCCCGCCGCCTCCGCGGTCATCTGGGCGATCGAGTTGCCGAGGGCGAAATCCCAGGCCAGCCAGCCGATCATGTAGATCAGCACGCCGCCGAGCACGACGAGCAGGGCACGTCGGTCGCGGGCCCACGCGACGCCGCTGTACAGCCCGAAGAAGCACAGCAGCTGCACGACGAGCAGGTACGCCACCTGCGGCATCGTCACGCCGACCGTGAAGAAGTGCAGCTGGCCGAGGGCGGCGACCGTCAGCGGAAACCGCCGCCGCCAGAACAGCGGGACGATGCCCGCGAGGAGCAGCGCGTGCTGCTGCCACACCGGGCGGTCGAGCGGGGCCGCCAACCCGAGGCCGCGGTACAGCTCCAGCGTGGCCATCGCGGCCAGCGCGAACAGGATCGCGACGCGCGCGTCGAAGCGGGCCCGCCCCGGCTCGGGCACCCGCTCCCAGTCGTCGCCGACCCCGAACCAGCGCGCGAACCGCTCTGCCCTGCTCACCTGCGCCACCGCGCCCCCTCCCGTCTCTACCCACGGTAGGCAGCGCGGCCGCCGCAGACCTCCCCCGACAGGCGGAGCCGCCCAGTCAACCCGCCCTCAACGTCCGTGAAAACTGCGTGTCGTGGTGAGGACTGCGACACGGACTGCAGTTCCGACCACGACACGCAGTTTTCAGGGAAGGGGGTTGGTGTGTGTGGGAGGCGGGTCAGCGGCCGCCGGGGACGAGGCGGTCGGTGCGCAGGTACGGCCGCAGCGCCTGCGGCACGAGCACCGAGCCGTCGGCCTGCTGGTGGTTCTCCAGGATCGCCACCAACCAGCGCGTCGTCGCGAGCGTGCCGTTGAGAGTGGCGAGCACGCGGGTGCCGCCCTCGGTGCGCTCGCGGATGCCGAGGCGCCGGGCCTGGAACGTCGTGCAGTTCGACGTCGACGTCAGCTCGCGGTACTTGCCCTGAGTCGGCACCCAGCCCTCGCAGTCGAACTTGCGCGCGGCCGGCCCGCCGAGATCACCGGCGGCGACGTCGATGACGCGGTACGGCAGCTCCATGAGGTCGAGCATCGCCTTCTCCTGCGCGAGCAGGTTCTCGTGCTCGGCGACCGCGTCCTCGGGCCGGCAGTAGATGAACATCTCGACCTTCTGGAACTGGTGCACGCGGATGATGCCGCGGGTGTCCTTGCCGTAGCTGCCCGCCTCCCGCCGGTAGCACGTCGAGCACGCGGTGTAGCGCCGCGGCCCGTCGCTCAGGTCGAGGATCTCGTCGGTGTGGAAGCCGGCGAGCGCCACCTCGGAGGTTCCGGTGAGGTACAGCTCGTCGGTGCCGAGCCGGTAGACCTCGTCGGCGTGGGCGTCGAGGAAGCCGGCGCCCTCCATCGTGCGGTGGTTGACGAGCGTCGGCACCGCGAGCTGGGTGAAACCGGCGTCGAAGGCGCGGTCGAGGGCGAGGTTGAGCATGGCCTGCTCCAACCGGGCACCCTGCCCGACGAGGTAGTAGAACCGCGACTCGGCGACCCGCGCCCCGCGGGCCAGGTCGAGCCCGCCGAGCCCTTCGAGGATCTCGACGTGGTCACGCGGCTCGAAGCCCTCGGCGGCGAAGTCGCGGGGGGTGCCGAACGTCTCGAGCACCGCGAAGTCGTCCTCGCCGCCGGCGGGCACGCCGTCGATGACGACGTTGCCGATCTGCCGCAGCAGCGTCGACAGCTGCTCGTCGGCCTCGTTGCGCGCCGCCTCCAGCTCCTTGACGCGGGCCCCGAGCCGGGCGCCCTCCGCGCGCGCCTCGTCCGCCTGCGCCTGCAGCGCCGCGGTGTCGTCGCCGGCCTTCTGCGCCTTCTTCAGCTGCCCCATGAGCGGGCCGACGCCCTTGCTGACCCGGTTCTGTTCCGCGCGCGTCGACTCGTACTCCGCCAGCGACGAGCGGCGCCGCTCGTCGGCCGCCAGCACGGCGTCGACCGCCGCCACGTCCTCCCCGCGGGCGCGCTGCGACGCGCGCACCGCCTCCGGATTCTCACGAAGCACCTTGATGTCGATCACGGCCGCAAGCCTATCGGGGCGGCCGTTCGGGCTCCGATTCCTTATCCCCGGGGCCGCCGTGGACCGACGCCGACGGAGGTGGCGGAGTACCGTCATGGCGTGGATACGGGCCAGCTCATCATCGCCGTCGTCGTGGTCGTCGCCGTCGCGGCACTCGGGCTCCTGCTGCTGACCCGACGCCGTTCCGGCACGGACGGGCAGCAGCCGGAGCAGCAGGAGCACGAACAGCGCCGGCGCGCCGCCGTCATCGTCAACCCGACGAAGTTCAACGACGTCGAGGACGTCCGCGCACGGGTCACGCGCGTGTGCCGCCAGCACGGCTGGGCCGATCCGCTGTGGATCGAGACCACCGTCGACGACCCGGGCACCGGCCAGGCGCGCCAGGCCCTCGATCAGGGTGCCACGATCGTCTGCCCCCTCGGCGGAGACGGCACGGTGCGGGCGGTGTCCGCGGCGCTCATCGACACCGACACCCCGATGGGTCTGCTGCCCGGCGGCACCGGCAACCTGCTGGCCCGCAACCTCGGCGTGCCGATCGACTCCATCGAAGAGGCCCTGACGGTGGCGCTCACCGGCCGCGACGACCGCATCGACGTCGGCACGATCAACGTCGTCACACCCGGCGAGACCCAGGACACCGAACACGACTACTACTTCCTCGTCATGGCCGGCATGGGCTTCGACGCCACGGTCATGGCCGACGCCCCGGAGAAGCTCAAGGCGCAGTTCGGTTGGCCCGCCTACGTGGTCGCGGGCATGAAGCACCTCAACGGCAAGCGCTTCGACGTCGAGGTCTCGATCGACGGCGGCCCGCCGCAGCACCGCCAGGCCCGCACGGTCGTCGTCGGCAACGTCGGGCGCCTGCAGGGCGGGGTCGAGCTGCTGCCCGACGCCGACCCCGACGACGGGGAGCTCGACGTCGTGCTGCTCTCCCCGAAGGGGATCATCGGCTGGGCCTCCGTCGGCGCACACATCGCCACCCGCCAGCGCCGCGGCCACCCGCGCGTCGAGCACCACCGGGTGCACACGATGAGCCTGAAGCTCTCGCACACCCAGGAGGTGCAGCTCGACGGCGACCCGATCGGTCCCGGCCTGTCGCTGCGGTTCGCGGTCAAGCCCGGCTGCCTGAAGGTGCGGGTTGCCTGAGGATCGCCGGGACGCCGCCGATCACGCCGGTCGCGTCGCGCGCATCGTGCGCGCGCTCGCCCCGCGCGTGCTGCGCGGACTGCTCACCGCGATCGTCGCCTGCCTTCCCGTCGCGCTCATCGCGGGCCTCGTGCAGGCCGGGTACGAGCCGCTGCACCGCGTCGACGAGGCCGCGATCGTCGCGGCCACCGACTACACCCGCGCCCGACCCGCGCTGCTGCAGGCTCTGCTCGCCTGGCAGGAGGCGTTTCTGCCGTGGCACGTGTACCTGGCGCTGCTGCCTGCCGCGGCGATCTGGACCTGGCGGGCCGGGCTGCGCTCGCGCGCCGTGTGGGGCGTGGCGACCGCTCTCGTCGGCTGGAACATGGGCCTGAACGCCAAGCTCCTCGTGCAGCGGGCCCGGCCGGTGGTGCAGGACGCGGTGGCGGGCGCCCCCGGTTACAGCTTTCCCTCCGGGCACGTGTTCAACGTCACGATGGCCTGTGCGGCGGTACTCGTCATGACCTGGCCGCTGCTGCGCCGCCGGTCCAACGCCCTGGCGTGGGCGCTCGTCGCGGTCACCGCGGGGCTCGCGGTGCTCACGGCGCTGGACCGGGTTTTCCTCGGCGTGCACTACCCCTCGGACACCGTGGGTGGGGTGTTGCTGGCCTGCGCCCTGGTGTACTCGTCGTGGGCCGGTTTCCGGTTCTCACCTGCAACGACGGAGGCACGACGATGAGCGCAACGGATTCGCGTCCGCGCGACGGCCACACTTCGGGCGAATCGGGCGGTCTGATCCGCCGCTGGCCGCGGCCCGGCGTCCGACCGGGCGTGGGGCGCATGCTCGCCCAGCTGGCGACTCGTGCGGTACTCCCGGGGCTGCTCGTGTGGGCGGCGATCGTCGCCCTCGGCAAGCTCATCATGGGGCCGCTGCACGAGCTGCGCCCCGAGGAGGCGTTGAGCCAGGACATCGAGGCCGACCGCTCCGGGCTGTGGAACACGCTCACCGACGTGTGGTCGACGAGCACCGACACGTGGTTCACGATCGGCACGGCCGTGGTCGTCTCGCTGCTCATCTGGTACCTCACCCGCCGCTGGTGGGTGGGGATGGTGCCGCTGGTGGCGATCACGCTGGAGTCGACGATCTTCGTCACGGCGACGCACCTCGTGGGGCGCCCCCGCCCGGAGGTGTCGCGGCCCGACCAGGCGCCCCCGACGTCGAGTTTCCCGAGCGGTCACGCCGCGGCGGCCATGGCGCTGTGGCTCTCGATCGC
>JBDIAM010000141.1:0-8823 GCA_039812445.1 Piscicoccus intestinalis
TCACGATACCGGGGCGGGGCGCGCCTCCCCGGCTCCCGGGCGTCGGCGTGGCCGCGACATCGGCCGCGACATCGGCCACGACACCGGCCACGACATCGGTCTCGGTCACGGCCCACGGCCCAGACCGGAGGCTGTCAGCGCAGAGTGAGGGGGCCGGCGAGCACCGAGGTGGAGGCGGCGCCGCACTGGCGATTGACGACCCGCACGTCGCGCCCGTCGGCGCCGTCGGTGACGACGACGGCGGCTGGCTCGCCGTCGTAAACGGCGAGATCGACGACCGCCCGGGACACTCCGGAGACGCCGAGGGCGGACAGGCACTGCGACACGCCCAGCGGGGTGCCGATCGGGCCGATCGCGGTGGACTCCGCCGACAGCGCGCGCAACGGCGGCTGCGGTGACCTCCACAACGCGGCGGCCTGCTCGGACAGGTGCGCGTCGGAGTACTGCGTCGAGCTCAGTTGAACGTGCACCTGGGCCGCGGACAGGGCGCCGGTGACACTGCCCGGGTTCGCGGTCTGCGCGGGGGACGCAGCGGATTCCGAGGCAGAGGGGGAAGCTGAGGACGAGGCTGATGGCGAGGCCGACGGCGCGGCGGAGTCCGTGGAGGGCGACGCAGGAGCGGACCCGGCGCCGAAGCGGAACTGAGCCTGGGCGACGGGGTCGGCGGCGGTGCCGGTGGGCCCGAGCGCGTTGATGACCACGACCCCGCCGACGGCCGCGGCGGCCGCGACCCCGGACAGCCCGAGCAGCCAGCCGCGGGAAGAGCGACCCGTGGAGGTTCGGGAGTGCGCCGCCGAGGACGTCGAGGACGCCGCCGAGGACTCCGAGGCAGACGAGGATGAGCCGAGGCGGGACCCCACCAGCGGCTGCACGTCGGCCCCGTCACCGGGCAACGGGTGACGGTCGCGCTCGGCCGCGAGGCTGGCGCTGATGCGCTCGACGAGTTGCGGGGGCATCGGTCCGGGATCCGGCAGTGTCGCGAGGAGTCGCTGAACGCCGGTTGGATCCTCCTCGTGCGAGGAGCGCCGGCGAGAGAGAGGTCGCGTCACGGTCTCCACCTCGGGTCATGCTGCGGTCAGGGGCGTCAGGCACTTCGGGAACCGCGACCGCTTGTGCGGCGGCCGGGTCGGCACAAGGTGCTGAGAGGTCTGACGCTCCGGGCAACCCGGTGGTTCCCTGACCCGACCCTGACCACCCCTGGGATGCCCCCAACCCACCTGGCGAGAACTGCCCGCCGAGGGACAGGGCGGGGCGGACTCGCCGGCTACGGCTGCAGCAGAGGCGCCAGCGCGGCCCGCCCCCGGGCGCAGCGGGACTTCACGGTGCCCTCGGCGACCCCGAGGATCTCGGCGGACTCGGCGACGCTCAACCCGTGCATGTCGACGAGCGTCAGCGCCAGACGCTGCCCCTCGGGCAGCGTGGCGAGCGCGGCCTGCACGTCCAGGCGGGTCTCCACGGAGGCGTGCCGGTCGTGTCGGTCCGCGATGACCGGCGCGTGGTCCTCGGGGAGTTCGCTGATGGGGCGCCGACGCCGCATCCGGTCCAGGCACGAGTTCACGACGATCCGGTGCAGCCAGGTCGTCACGGCCGACTGCCCGCGAAACGTCTCGGCGCGCCGGAACGCCGAGATGAAGGCCTCCTGGACGGCATCGGCCGCGAGTTCGGGGTCGTTGGTGGTGCGCAGCGCCACGGCCCACATGCGGTCTCGGTGCCGACGGAACAACTCACCGAAAGCGTCCGGATCGCCGGCGCAATGTGCGGCGAGCAACTCGGCGTCGGTGAAGTCGGTGACGTCGAGCGGGGTGCGGGGCATCAGGAGAACAAGGTTATCTCGTTGATCCGCGCGCGGTACTTGTCATCCGATTCCTGAGCGGTCTTGGTGACCCACACGATGAGGTAGCGGGAGGCCACCGGCTTGCGCACCGGCACGCTGCGCGCCCCGTTGCCGTCGTCGATGGCGCCGATGCGGGTGGCGTCGCGCATCGAGCGGCGATCGGCGGCGTAGAACTCGAGGTTCTGCGAGCCGCCGCTGTCCGGCAGTTGCACCCGGATCTCCCGCACCGTCGTGTCGCCCGGCAGTTCGACGATGAGGCCGACGCCCTCCTTGTTCGTGCCCATCGGGCTGTTGTACCCCTCCGAGCGCCAGCCCGAGTTCGTGTCACCGTCGAGCACGGACGACGCCAGCGACTCGTTCTCGCTCCCGTCGCCCTGCGGGTCGAAGGAGCTCACGCCGACCGGCGTGATGGCGTTGCCCGCGGTGGCGGTGCCCGTTCCGGTGCCGGTGTTCCCGGTTGCGGTCGCTGATCCCGTCGGGGTGGCCGTGGCCGAACCGGCTCCCTCGTCGTCTGACCCTCCGCCAGAGAACATGCCGGTGAGAGTGGGGATAGCGAACAGAAGTGCGAGAATGATGACGCCCGCGACGACGGTGAGGATGAGCTTGGCGTGCCGCCCCTCGACCTCGGGGGTCGGCGGCAGCAGCGGGGCCGGCGGCGGCAGCGGGGTGTTGCGCTGCTCCTCGAGCGCCTCGGGCAGGTTGAGGAAGCCGGGGTCGGCTCGGCGTTCCTCGAGCCGGCGCCGGGTGCTGGCGGCGCGGGCCTCGCGCTGGCCCTCGCGGTGCTCTCGGACCCGGGCGATGGGGCTGGCCGAGGCGGCCGATCGCGCCGGGGTCGGCTCGGAGCCGGGGCGCACGACGGGGATCGCCTGCGTCGCCGCGGGCGAGGCGGGCCGGGGAGCCGCGGCCGTGCGCGTCGACACGTGCCGCACGAGCGTGTGCGACCACGGCGAGATGCGCGCGACCAACTCGCTGGGCGTGCGGGGTCCGGTGTCGTGGTTGAGCGTGGCCCGGGAGATCGCATCGAGATCCGGGGGCACGGCGGTGGCGATCTCCGAGGGCGCGGCCACCCCGCCGACGATCCGGGGAGCGGGCTCCAGCCCGGGCACCCGCTGCGGCAGCGGCCACCGCGTGGTCATCGCGGCGTACATCAGCGCGACCGTGGAGACGGTGTCGACCCGTTCGGCGCGCGGGCCGTCGGTCTCGTCGGTGCCCTCGAGGGCGGCGGCCGTGGCGAGCCCGGCGATCTTGATGAGCCCGCCGTCGGTGCGGCGCACCGAGTGGGGCGTGATGTGCAGGTGATGCAGCCCGCGTTCGGCGGCGACCGCGAGCCCGCTGGCGACCTCGCCGGCGATGCGGCGAGCCTCCTCCGGAGGCAGCGGCCCGGCGTGCACGAGATCGGCGATGCTGCGGGAGTCGGAGAGCGACTCCTCGACGAGCCAGCTGATCTCCTCACCGGCTCCCACGTCGAGCACCCGCACGAGCCGGTGGTCGTTGAGGGCGGCGCTGCGCCGGGCGGCGTCGACGATCGCGTCGGCCCGGGCGAGGTTGCTGGGGAAGACCGTCATCGAGACCTCGCGCCCCAGCGTCGAGTCGACGGCCGACCACACCTCGATCGATCCCAGGTGCGCGCGTCGCTCGTTGAGGGAATAGCGGCCGGCGATCACCCGTCCTGTACCTACGCCGTACACCGCGGTCTCCTCATGTTCGTCCCTGTCTGTCGGGGAGATCGTCGGTACCGCTAGAGTCGGCGAACACGCCTGTCCCGCAGAACCTTCGACCGAGTCGTACGAACCGCTGGTGACGCGTGTGCGAACACACCGATCCGTGACGCCAGTCTAGGCCGCGGGGTGCTTCCGACCTCGCGCGCCTCGCACGCGTCGCAGCATCGGTTGCAGGACCGAGTCGATCTCCCGCACGCGCATGCGCCTCGCGGCGGCGATGTACAGCAGCACGAACAGGGTTCCGCCGACCGCGAGGGCGATGAGCGCGACGACCCGGCCGTGGGCGGTGAAGGTCTCGCTGAGCCACACCACCGCCACGGCGACGAGGGCCGCCGGCAGCGACGCGACGGTGACTCGCACGGTCGTGCGGATCACCCCGGCCATCGGTAGGCCCTGCAGCCGCCGGGACAGCCAGAGGACGGCGAACAGCGCCGCGGCCAGGTTGCTCACGGCCTGGCCGAGGGCGACGCCGACGGCGCGAAACTCCGAGGGGACCCAGAGGCAGCCGATGGCGATGGCGGCCGCGACGCCGGTGTTGACCAGCTGCAGGAAGAACGGGGTCTTGGCGTCCTCCATCGCGAAGAACGCGCGCTGCATGACGTAGAAGGCGCCGTAGGCCGGCAGGCCGAGCATCATCGCCATCATCACGTAGCCGATGGCGTCGGTGGTCTGCACCGTGTTGCCGGGGAACACGATGCGGGTCAGGTACGGGCCGAGCACGAGCGTGCCGATCATGATCGGCACCGTCGCGATCCCGGTGAGCGTGAGACCCTGCACGACGCTGCCGCGCAGCGAACCCAGGTCCTTGACGGAGGCGGCCCGGCTCATCGTCGTGAACAGCGCCGTCACCAGGGAGACGGTGATCAGGCCGTGCGGGGTCATGAACAGCAGGAACGCCTGGTCGTACGGCAGCTTTCCGGTGTCGCCGTGCTCCACCGAGGTGAGTACCCGGGACTGCACGACGAGCCCGAGCTGGGCGACGACGAGGGCCGCGAACGTCCACACGGCGACCCGGCCGGCGCTGCCGAGACCGACTCCGCGCCAACCGAACCGGGGGGTGTACCGGAAGCCGCCGCGATACAGCGGGACGAGCAGCACGAGGGCCTGGGCGGCGACGCCGAGCACGAGGGAGCCGGCGAGCAGCCAGATCATCTCGGGCGTGTACGCGGTCGGCGCGCCCACCCCGCGGCCGTACTGGCTCATGAACCAGCCGAGCCCGGCGATCCACACGATGTTGCACAGCACCGGGGACCACATGAACCAGCCGAAGCGCTCGCGGGCGTTGAGCACCTGGCCGAGGATCGTGTAGATGCCGTAGAAGAAGATCGCGGGCATGCAGATGTAGGCGAACGCCACCGACAGCGCGAACTGCTGCTCGGGCCAGGTGTCGCTGGAGAACAACCGCACGAGCAGCGGAGCCCCGGCCAGACACACGGCCGTCACGAGGAGCAGACCGACGATCGCCAGCGTCAGGAGCCGGTCGACGAAGTCCTTGCCGCCGTCGGGGTTCTTCTCGGCCTTGGTGATCTGCGGCACGAGCACCGCGTTGAGCACGCCGCCGGCGAGCAGCAGGTAGACGGTGTTCGGGAGCGTGTTGGCGACGGCCCAGGCGTCACCGGCGAGCGAGCGCCCGAAGACGGCCATGATCATCGACGAGCGCACGACCCCGAGCAGCCGGGAGACGAGGCTGCCGCCCGCCATCACCGCGCTGTGTCGCGCCAACCGGCTGTTCGAGGTCGTCGTGCCCCCGCTCACGTCACCGGTCGCGCCCGTCGATGTGCCCCTCGTCGTGTCACCGGTCGCGTCGCCGGTGGGGGTCCGGGTGTCCTCGCCGCTCATTCGTGGTCGATCTCCTTGAGGTCCTCCGTCGGCACGCGAGGCCGCCCGACGCGCAGGGCGCGGAACAGCCCCGCGATGAACACCACGCCGGCGAGCCCACCCAGCCCGAGCATGAGCCACCCGTTGGTGGGTTGTACTCGCACGCGCACCGTGGCGTCGGAGCCGAGCCTAGTGTTCGCCGGGGTGGCCAAGTGCGTCGACACCGGCACGACACCCGCGGCGATCGCCTCGACCTGAACGCGCACGGTCGTGCGGCTGCCCGCGCGAATCGTCAACGGAGCCGGTTCTTCCACGACCCGCAGCCGCGGCGGGCGGCCGCCCGGTTCGAAGACCACCCGCACGTCGCGCACGTCGACGTCGAGCCGGTTGACCACCGTCACCTGCAGCACGCCGGAGTCGGCGAAGAAGTTGATCGTGCTCGGGACGACGGACACGCCCGTCTCCAGCGCGGCGACCCGCTCGCGCAGCAGCACCTCCAGATCCGTCCACACGCGCGGGGCCGCGCGCCACCGCGAGGACAGCAGCGTGTCGAGAGCCTCCTCGTCGGGCACGACGAGGGAGTCGGACCGGGCCGACAACACGCTGGACAGGCCCGCCACCTGGCCGTACTGGCTCTCGATGCGCGTCAGCGCCGCGGTGGTGACCGGAGACGGTCCGGCGGACGTCGGGTCGGTGACACCGGCCTGCGGCGACCCGACGGTGTCCTGGGCGGCGCCGGCGTCGAGCAGCCCGTCGGTGCCGGTGAGCTGGATCCACGGGGTCCCCGCGAGCGCCGTGAGCAGGCCCTGCACGGCCGGCGGAGACGGGGAGAACTCCCGACCGGCGGCGATGACGACCGAGCGGTGCCGGCCCGGGGCCTGCGCGACGAGCGCCCCCGTCTCCGCGAGCACCTGCAGCGTGAGCTCGGTGGTCTCCTCCGGGTCGCTCGCCGTCATGAGCAGGCGGGAGAGTTCGTCGTCGAAGGTGATGACCGGGGTGCCGTCGGCGGCGCGGCGCACGGCCGTGCCGGAGGCGTCCGGGTCGGCGTCGTAGGCGGAGGCGGGCGCGATGGTCGCCGCCGCGCCCCCGGCCCCTCCCGAGGCGAACGCCTTGCGGACGCGTTCGCCCGCGGCCGTCGACAGCGGACGGCCGACCGGCCAGGCCACCCGGGCGGCCCCCGGCAGGCCGAGGAGGTCGGGCACGTCCGACGCCTCGCCGAGGGCCCGGTCCACCGTGGTCTGGGTGGCATCGGCGGCGACCAGGGCGGACAGGTCGGGGTCGTTGCGCGGCAGGGCCCAGATGCCGTGGTCCCTCGCCAGCTGGGCGAGTCGCGTGCGCAGCGCCTGCTGGGCCGGCTCCGCGGGGTCCGGTGTGGCCGGTGACGTGGGGTCCGGGGCCGGAGACTGAGTGGGCGTCGGGGTGCTCGGGCTCGTCGGGCTGGACGCGGCAGTGGGCGTCGCGGGCGGAGTGGGCGAGGTCGTGGGCGACTCGGCCGGGGAGGCGGTGCCGGTGCTGTAGTCCGGGGTGTCGAGCAGCGCGGGGTCGACGGCGTAGGTGACTCGGTGCTGCGAGGTGGCCGCGAGCACCCGGTCGATCCGGCCACCGGGCTCGAGGGCCTGCGCCCACGCGTTCGCGCGGTCCTGCCCGGTCGCGGTGACGAGAGTCGGGTCGGGGTCCAGCGTCAGCGGCACGACGACGGAGGTCGCCAGCGGTTGGTACTCCTTGCGCGCGTGGAACGGCAGGAAGGAGGCCCGCACGGTGGACACCGCCTCGCCCCCGGAGGCGCCGGCGGGCTGCTGCACCTGCGCCCGCAGCCGCATGGGCAGCGCCCCGTACGGCCGGTCGGGGTTGATCGAGTCGCCCGGGATCGTCAGCTGCAGCTGGGCGGTCGCGCCGGGCGCCATCGGTCCCGGGGTGGTCGCCGCCGCGATGACCCGCGTGCCGCGGCGCAGCTCGCCGTCGGCCGCAAACCGTCGGATCTGGGTGCGGGTGCGCAGGTCGCTGGCGGCGCCCAGCTGCACCCCGACCTGCACCTGGCCCGCCGTCGGCTCGGAGCCGGTGTTCGTCAGCCGCGCGACCAGCCGCACGTCGGTGCCGGGCACCGCGATGATCGGGTCGACTCGCTCCACGCGCACGGAGAGCGCGGCCTGGGCGGTCGCGGCGGCTTCGGACGGCACCTGCGGCACCTGCGGCACCGGCCGATGCGCCGCGGCGGGAACAACCGCACCCGTCGGCGCCCGTGTCGCAGCGGCACCGATGATGCCGACGATCGCCACCCAGAGGCCGAGTGCCAGGGCGGTCACGACGGAGGCGACGCGACGGGCCCGCGGGGCGCGCGAGATCATCCCTCGCCGGCCAGCCTCTCCCAGGCCAACTGCGCGATGCGGCGCTCGTTGGGGAAGGTCAGCCGGTCCTGGACCTGCCGCAGCGGGATCCACTCGACGTCGATGGCCTCGCGGTCCGGGTCCTTCTCGACCGTGAGGTAGCCGCCGGTCGCCTCGAGCAGGTAGTGGTGCACGATCTTGTGCACCCGGCGGTCGTGGGTGGAGAACCAGTAGTCGATGGTGCCCAGCGTGGTCAGCACGCGCCCCTGGATGCCGGTCTCCTCCTCGACCTCCCGCTCGGCGGTCTCGACGAGCGTCTCGTCGTTCTCCTGATGGCCCTTCGGCAGGCACCACTCGATGCGCCCGGCCCGGTTGCGGCGCGCGATGACCGCGATGTGGGCGCGGCCCTCCTGCACGTCGACGACGATTCCACCGGCCGACGTCTCCAGCACCGCGGGCAGCCGCCGAGGCGCTCTCGCGGGGCGTGGAGTAGACGTCATCTTTGTACTTTAACGAGATCCTCAGGATCATCGCCGCACGCCATGGTGCTCGGCGCGCAATGTCGCCGAGCATCTCGGGCCGCGCGACGAACGGTTTCCCCGGTGCTCGAACGGCCGTGCGTCGGCTGGGGACCGGCTCCCTGGCGGCCTTCCGGCCGGTTCGGCGGGCGCCTCGCGACGGGTTCGAGAGCCGTGGCCCGCGCCGCCGGCGGCCAATGACCGGCCGGGCATGGCCCGAGGGCCGGACGGGTGGTGCCCACAGGGTGGGCACCTGGGTCGGCCTCCCGGGTCGTGCCGGGTCGTGCCGGGTCGTGCCGGGTCGCCCAGGGCCGGGGTGTGCCCGGCGGCGGTCGCCTACCCTTGCCTTCTGTGTCTGTCCGTGACCCCGGCCCCCGCGTGCGTGCCGACGCCCCTCACGATGCCCCTCACGCCGCGGCGTCGGCACCGATGCTGCGGGAGGCGGTGGCGCACCTGGCCCCGACCCTGCCGTTGCTGCAGGAGCTCGGTGAGCGGTTCGCGGCGGCGGGGCACGAGTTGGCGCTCGTCGGCGGCCCGGTGCGGGACGCCTTCCTCGGCCGCGTCAGCGGCGACCTCGACCTGACGACCAGCGCCCGGCCCGAGCAGAT
>JBDIAM010000142.1:0-8804 GCA_039812445.1 Piscicoccus intestinalis
GAAGACGCCTACCCTGAAGGGATCAGGCGCAGGGGGAGGCCGCCGATCGGAGGAGCCGTCAGCCCGCGGACAGCGCGGGCACAGTCAGGCTTATGGGGGAGCGGACAGAATCGTAGGGATGACGATCGTGTATTCACCGAACACGCCGGACGCCGACACCTACCGCGCCGGCGGACGCCGTCCAGGGGGCTGGGCGCCGATCGCGTTGTCCGGCGTCCTGACGGCTCTCGGTGCGTTGGCGCTGGTCGCCACCATCGTGCTCGTCGTGTGGACCCGGCTCGGGCAGCGCGCCGACGAGCGCTCGCGCTGGTCGATCGGCGTGCCCGAGCAGATGAGCGCGCTCGTCGTCAACTGGCTCGACACCGTCAGCGTGAGCTTCGTCATCGTCGGCCTCGCGGTGGCGGTCGTGCTCGCGCTCGTGCGCCGCCGGCTCGGCGCGGGGGTGGCCGCCGCCGTGCTCGTGGCCGGCGCGAACATCACGACCCAGGTGCTCAAGGAGGTCGTGCCGCGGCCCGAATACGGCGTCGGCCCCGCGATGAACAGCCTGCCCAGCGGGCACACGACGGTGATGACCAGCCTCGCGCTCGCCCTCGTCATCGTCGCGCCGCGGGTGCTGCGGCCGCTGCTCGTCGTCGCGACCAGCGCCGTCGCGACCTTCACCGGCGCCGCGACGATCCTGGAACGCTGGCACCGCCCCAGCGACGTCATCGCCGCCTTCGGGGTGTGCGCGATCTGGGCCGGCATCGCGCTCGTCGTGCTCGCGGCGCAGTCCGCCCGCCGCCGCGCCCGCACCCTCGAGCCGGCGCCCACGACCCGCTTCGGGCTGCACCTGGGAGCCGGGGTGGCCGGCGCGGTGCTCGTCGGCGCGGGCCTCATCATCGGGGGCCTGGTCAGCCACGGCACCCCGGCCGATGTGCTCGTCGGCGGCGTCATGCTCACCGCGACCGGCCTGACCGGCGCCCTGCTCGCGGCGCTCGTCGCGGCGATCTGCGACGGCTCCGAGGTGTCCCGTCGATCGGCGGCGAGCACCACGACGGCCCGGTGGGACCGACCCCCGCACGCCACGGGCTCCGACGAGGCCTAGCCTCACCGGTGGCCCGGCGGCCGCTCGCTAGGCTGGCCGCGTGCTCTTTCGACCCCTCCTCGCCACCGCGGCAGGCAAGGCGGCGCGCGTCGCGTCCCGCCTCCGAGGCGGCGGTTCGGCGCTGCCGGGCCTGGTCGCCGAACGCGTCGACCCGAAGTTCCTCGCGAACGCGCTGTCGCAGGTGCGCGGCGGCGTCATCGTCGTCTCCGGCACCAACGGCAAGACGACGACGACGAAGATGCTCGCGGCGGTCCTGCGTGAGCACGGCCTCGACGTGTTCAGCAACCCGACGGGCAGCAACTTCACGCGCGGGGTGATCTCCGCGATGCTGCCGCTGCTGCCCGCCTCCGGCCGGCTGCGCGCCGACGCGGCGGTGCTCGAGCTCGACGAGGCGCACGCGCTGAAGTTCGCCGCGGCCGTGCAGCCGACGCACTCGCTGCTGCTCAACGTGGCCCGCGACCAGCTCGACCGGTTCGCCGAGATCGACCACACCGCAAAGCTGCTCGCGCAGCTCGCGGGGCAGACCACGCAGGGGGTCGTGCTCAACCGCGACGACTCCTTCGTCTCCCGCATCGCCGGCGGCCAGGGGGTGCCGACCGCCTCCTACTTCGGGCTCGACGACTCGATGCGCGACCGCCTCGACGAGCTGTCCGAGCAGGACGTGCGCTTCGAGGACGAGTCCGCGGTGCCCGACCCCGGCCCGCAGGACGGGCTGCTCAAGGCCATCGACGAGCGCGACTTCGAGGTCCGGTTCGCAGACGGTCTCGTGCTCGGCCCGCTCGCGCTGCGTCAGCGCGGGCTCGCCGCGATGATCAACGCGACGGCCGCGGTGACGATGGCGCGCCGGGTGCTGGGGGAGCGGTTCGACGCCGCGGCCACGGAGCGGGCGCTGCGCGCGGTGACGCCGCCGTTCGGCCGCGGCGAGGTCATCGACGTCGACGGCCAGCCGCTGGAGCTCGTGCTCGTGAAGAACCCGGCGGGATTCACGGTGGCGCTCAACACCTACGGGTCGACGCCGGTGGCGACGATGATCGCCATCAACGACAACTACGCCGACGGGCGCGACGTCTCCTGGCTGTACGACGTCTCGTTCGCCTCGCTCGCGGGCAAGGGCGTGGCGGCGACCAGCGGTGTGCGGGCCTACGACATGGCGCTGCGGCTCAGCTACGACGACGTGAGCACCGGGCACGTCGAACTCGACCTGACGACCGCGCTCGACTACCTGCTGGCCACGCACCCGAACGAACCCAAACGGATCTTCTGCACGTACACCGCGATGATGGCGCTGCGACGCACGCTGGCCGAACGCTACGGCCTCGCGGACTTCGGCGAGGAGGCGGTCTGATGGCGCGCGGCAAGAGCAAGGGCACGATCCGGCTCGTCCACCTGTATCCCAAGGAGATGAGCATCTACGGCGACCTCGGCAACACCCGCTGCCTGGCGACGCGGCTGCGTCGGCACGGCTACGAGGCGGAGGTCATCGAGCACCACCCGGGCACCGAGCTGACTCCGGGCGCGCACCTCATCGTCGGCGGCGGCGGGCAGGACAGCGGGCAGGCGCGGGTCGAGCAGGACCTGGAACGCAACGGGCCGCTGCTCAAGAGCCTCGCGGAGGACGGCACGCCGATGCTCATGATCTGCGGCATGTACCAGCTGTTCGGCAACGACTTCCTCACCGTCGACGGCCAGCGCCTGCCGGGCCTGGGCATCCTCGATGTGACGACCCGCGGCAACAAGGAGCGCATGATCGGCCCGGTCGTGCTGGACACCCCGCACGGCCAAGTCGTCGGTTACGAGAACCACTCCGGCGCAACGACGCTCGGAGACGGTCAGGAGCCGTTCGGTACGGTGCGTCACGGTCGCGGCAACAACGGCAAGGACGGCTCGGAGGGCGCCCGGCGCCACCACGTCTACGGCACGTACCTGCACGGCCCCGTGCTGCCCGCCAACGCGCAGTTCGCCGACGCCCTCATCAAGGCCGCGGTCGACCGCGCGTTCAGCCGCGGCTTCGAGCCCGAGGACCTCGACGACACCCTCGCCGACGAGGCCCAGCAGCGCCAGATCACCCGCCTCCTCACCGGCCGCAACAAGCCCCACTGACCCACCCCAACTCATCGGCCGAAGGCTGCCCTTTCGGCCGATGGCTAGGGGTGTGGCAGGAGCCCTCGACCGAAAAGGCAGCCTTCGGCGACGTGCGGGGGCTAGCGAGGTGGCCGGGGGCGGCGGGCGTAGTGGCCGCGGGTGTTGAGCCAGACGACCGCGGCGAGCGCGCCGAACGGGATCTCCAACAGGTAGCTGTACAGCGCGAACAGAGTGACGGCGGCCGCGGTGCCCTCGCCGGGCACGCCGAGCGCGATCATGACCGCCGCCGCGCCCGCCTCCGCGACGCCGATGCCGCCGGGGGTGACGGCGACGGTCGTCAGCAGCCGGCCCACCGCGTAGGCCGCGAACGCGTGCGACCACGACATGTGCACGCCGACGGCCTCGAGGCACTGGCGGAACAGCAGGAAGTACACGCCCATGAACCCGACGAGCCCGAACGTCAGCGCCGGCCAGCGGGAGCGCACGACGTCGATGATCTTGTCGCGCACGTCGAGCGCGAGCCTCTCGGCGTCGTGACGCCGGGTGCTGCGGCGCAGCCGGCGGATGAGGGGCCCGAACAGCCGGTCGACGGCGCGGCCGACCCAGCGGGCCGCGCGGCGCGAGGAGATGATCGCGATGAGCGCGGCGGCGATGAGCGCTCCGCCGGCCCCGCCGACCACCGCGCCCTGGACCATCGCGGCGGGCACCCGACCCGCCTCCGGGATGAGGAGGATGGCGGCGATGACCGGCAGCAGCACGCGGGCGAGCATGTTCCACACGGCGGTGACGATGATCGACGTCGAGATGCCGCGGTGGCTGAACCGCCACGACCGGAACATCGCGTACGTCAGCACGCTGCCGACCGCGCCCCCGCCGGGCAGTGTGTTGCTCACCCCGGAGCCGGCGAGGTTGGCCAGGATCGCCTGCGAGTGCCGCAGCCCGGGCAGGGAGCCGGTGAGGGTGAACGTGTAGCAGTACAGCCCGACGAACATGAGGCCGAGCAGCCCGAAGAACGCCGGCCACCCGATGCCGATGATGATGCCGAGGATCGTCGACCAGCTGGTCTCGGTCAGGTAGGGCAGGCCCCAGCCGAGCAGACCGACCGCCAGCGCCATGCTGGCGAGGATCTGCACCGCCTGCCGGGCGATCGCCGCCGGGGTGCGGGGCAGCGAGACGTGCGGGGTCGACGCCCCCTCCGGCTCGTCGTCCGGGGCGGTGTCGGTGGGGCCGGGCGGCGCCGACGAGCCGGTCATCGGCGCACGGGCAGGCCGGCGAAGATGTCGTGCGCCCGCGGGCCCGCTGCGGGTGGGTCGGCCGATCGGGTCGAGCCGGTGGCGAACCACTCGCGCCCGAACACGAGGTCGTACAGGGGGCGGGGGATGCGTCCGAACGCGGCGAGCGTGCGGTCGGCGCCGTCGTCGGCGGCGGCCTGCGTGGCGTGCGCGGCCATCGACGCCCGTTTCGCCGGGATCTGGCGGCGCACATCGATGCGGTAAGTGATCTGCGCCGACGGCGTGAACGCGCGCTGCCAGGCCACGAGGTCGACGTCGATGGCGACGCCGGGCAGCCGCCGCGCGAACGCGACGGCGCGGGTGATCGTCTCCCGCGGCACGGTCGCCTCCAGGAGCCGCGGCGAGCCGGCGATCGCCGCGGCCGCCCGGGTCACCTCGTGCACACGGACGTGGTCGCGGTGTCCGTAGCCGCCGTTGCGGTCGTAGCCGATGACCACGTCGGCGCGCTCCTGAGCCAGGATGTCCGCGATCCGGTGCGCCACCTGGTCGGGGTCGGCCCGCAGCAACCGGAGCCGGTCCGGCGGGTCGGGCGGCACCTCGCCGACCATGCCGCTGTCGGCGTAGCCGAGCCACTCGACGCGGGCGGCGCCGATCGCCGTGGCGCTGGCCCGCAGCTCGGCGAGGCGTCGTTCACCCAGGGAGTCGCCGCGGTAGTCGCTGGACGTGAGCCCCAGGTCACCGTCGGTGGCGACGACGAGCACCACGCGATGCCCCGCAGCGGCGGCCTTCGCGAGCGTGCCCGACATGAGGAGAGCCTCGTCGTCGGGATGCGCGTTGACGGCCACCACGGTTCGACTCACCCGCCAAGTGTCTCCCATGGTTCGTGGGATTCCCGTGCAATGTGCCAGGGTTGGACCTGTGAAGATCGCCCTTGTCACGGACTGTTACCTGCCGCGCCTCGGCGGCATCGAGGTGCAGGTCCGCGACCTGGCGCACGGCCTGCGCGCCGCCGGGCACGACGTCGAGGTGTTCACCGCGACGGTGGGGGAGGACGGGCAGCACGGCGGTCTCATCGAGGTCGTCGACGGCATCCCGGTGCACCGCCTCGGCATGGATCTGCCGATCGGGTTCCCGCTCAACCCTTTTGCGTCCCGCGAGCTGCGCCGCCGCCTCGGCCGCGGCTTCGATGTGGCCCATGTGCACATGGGCGTCGTGAGCCCGTTCACCACCGAGGCCACCCGGGTGGCCCGCGGTCTCGGCCTGCCGACGACGATGACGTGGCACTGCATGCTCGCCTGGGCGGAGCCGGCGATCGCCCTCACCGGGGCCGTGCGACGGTGGGCGCGCTCGGGGGTGACGATGAACGCCGTCTCCTCGGTCGCGGCGGTGCCGGTGCAGCGGTTGCTCGGCGACGAGGGTGTCGTCCAGGTGCTGCCCAACGGCATCGACGTCGACACGTGGTGGCAGCCGCAGCACGACTCGACGCCGCCCGCGGACGACGGGGTCGTGCGCCTGGTCACCGCCATGCGGCTCGTGCGCCGCAAGCGCCCGATCCCCATGCTGCAGGTGCTGCAGCGGGTGCGGGCGATGGTGCCCGAGGTGCCGTTCGAGCTGACGATCCTCGGAGACGGTCGGCTCCGCCCGGCGGTCGAGTCGTTCGTGCGCCGCGAGGGCATGGCCGACCGGGTCGAGCTGCCGGGGCGGGTCAGCCGCCCCGAGCTGCTGCAGCGGTACGCCCGGGCGCACCTGTACCTGTCGCCGGCCAAGCTCGAGTCGTTCGGCATCGCGGCCCTGGAGGCGCGGTGCGCGGGCCTGCCGGTCGTCGGGCTCGACACCAGTGGCGCCTCGGAGTTCGTGCACGACGGCGTCAACGGCTTCCTCGCCCGCACCGACGAGGAGATGGCCTCGGCGATCGCCCGGCTGCTCACCGACGTGCCGCTGCGGGAGCGCATGTACCGCTACAACGTCAGCGTGCCGCCGGCCGACCTCGACTGGAACGCCGTCATCGCCAAGACCGAGCGGGAGTACCGGCGTGCGATGGGGCGCGAGACGGTGAGCCCGGCCCGGCCGGCCGCCCGGGTCGCCTGAGCGTGTCGCTGCTGCTGTCGGGGCCCATCTGGTTCGCCGGTCGCGCCGGCGGCCGGGAGCGGTGGCGCCTGCCGCTGCCGCACGGCGTCGACCCGACCGGGGTCGTGCGAGCGACCCTGCGCCGCGCGGGCATCGACCGGACCGGGAGCGCGCCGACCCCCGACGAACGGGTCGGTCTGCCGCAGGTGGTCCGCGAGCCCGACGGTGACCTGGTGCTGGTCTATGACCTGCCGGTCGCGACCGAACCGCCTCCGGCCGAGCTGCTGACGCGCACGACGCCGCCCCGGCACGCGCCCGGCCTGAGCATCGCCCCCGGGGAGCAGGCGCTGACCGTGCAGCGGGTCTCCGCCTCCGTCATCGTGTGGGCGCAGGATCGGCTGCTGGCCACGCGGTACTCGACGACGACCGGCGCCCCCGGCGCGTGGGCCCTGCCCGGAGGCGGTGTCGACCCCGGCGAGGACCCGCGCGCGGGGGCCCGGCGGGAGTGCTGGGAGGAGACGGGGCAGCACGTGCGCGTCGCCGACCTCGTCCGGCTCATCCATCGGCACTGGATCGGTCGGGCCCCCTCGGGGCGGCTCGAGGACTTCCACACTCTCGGCCTGGTGTACGAGGCCGACTGCGACGAGCCGACCTCCCCCGTCGTGCACGACGTCGGCGGGTCGACGGCCGACGCCGCCTGGGTGCCCGCTGCCGACGTGCCCCGGCTCGGGTGGTCGGCCTCCAGCCGGTGGGTGGCGCCGCTGGCCCCTCCCGGCCCTGGGTGACCGACGAGCGGCTCGCGCCGCGCGGGGTCAGCGTCTGATGAGGCCGACGACCCCCGCGAGCACGAGCGCGGCGCCGACGGCGACCGCGGCGGCGGGGCCGACCCAGTCGCCGGCGCCACCGAGGCCGACGAGCTCTTGGAGCAGCGCGAGCGTGGCGACGACGAGCCCGACGAGGGCGAGGATGAGCAACGCGACGTCCGGGCCCCGCGGCGGGCCCGCCGAGCGGGAGCCGGGACGGCCGGCCCGGTCGGCTGCGGGGCGGGATTCGCCCCCGGGTGGCTGCCGGGTCATCGCACCCCGATCTCGATCGACACGCCGGAGTCGCCGCGCTGGACGCTGGCGACGCCCGCGGCGAACGGCAGCAGCATGACGATGGCCACGGCGAGGGCGGTCGCGCGGCGGCCCCGCAGCGCGACCACGGCGGCCGCCAGCGACAGGAACGCCAGGGCCGCGCTCATCCCGACGACGAGCGCGCTGGCGGTCGCGACGAGCGACGGCGTCAGCCAGGCCGCCCCGACCCCCAGACCTGCGGCAGTCAGCACGAGGAGCGTCGTCGCCCCGGCTCCCAGACCACGGCGGGTCGGCCGCGGCGTCGGCGCAGCGGGTGCGGCCCCGGCGGGCGCCGGTGCCCCCGAGGTCAGGAACGCGGGCTGGGAATCGTAGGGCTGGGCCCCGGCGGCCGGCCACGAGCGCGGCTGCTGCGGCGGCTGATTGACGGGAGGGGGTGCGGCGAACCCGGCGGACCCGGCGGTCGGGTTGCCGGCGCGGCCGTCGTACGGCGGCTGCACTGCCGGAACCCACCGCCCGGTCACCGGGTCGAACACCGACGTGTCCCCTCCACGCGTCGGTGACCCGTGGTTGGCCGCACCCGGCATGCCCGCCGGGGGAGTGTGCCAACCGGTGGCCGGGGGCGAACCGTCCCGGCCGTCTTCGCCCTCGGGGGTGCGCCGGCGATGGTGGCGCACCCCGAGGTAGGCGATGGCGCCGAGCACGAGCACGCTGATGAGCGTGGCCCACCAGCCGCTGGAGTTGCTCGGCGCGTTCAACATGCTCAGGAGCGTGAAGACGCCCAGGGTGATCGAGCCGCCGTCGTGGTCGCGGACCGCGCGCTCCACCGCGAGCGTGCCGCGCTCGTCGGGCAGCAGGAACCAGGCGAGCAGATACACACTGACGCCGATGCCCACCGCGATCCCGAGCACGACGAACGCGACGCGCACGAGCACGGGATCGAGGCCGAAGTGGTGGGCCACGCCGGTGGCGACGCCGCCGAGCACCCGTCCTTCGCGCGAGCGGCGCACGGGCGAGCGGCGCAGCGTGTCGTAGAAGCGCTCCGTCGAACCGCCCCCCGAGCCGTTCGGGGAGCCGCCGGGCGCGCGCAGATCGTCGGCCATGCCCTCTATGGTCGCTCGCCGACCCGGCCGACACGCATGCGGTGCGACCCTGAGGCCACCCTGAACCGGGCTCGCGGAGCCGGGTGCCCGCCCTGACATCGGCGCGCGGGCGTGCCGTCGCGGGCGTGGCGGGTGTCACGATGGGAGTCATGACCTCCGATCC